>NZ_LHVI01000024.1:0-221008 GCF_001269755.1 Pseudomonas sp. Q12-87
TGGGAGATTCTATGGTGCGGGGCTACCCCTTAAATGCCTTTCGGTAAGTATTCGCTCTGGTTCTTCAGCAGGGCGAATACCACTCGAGCAAGCTTGCGGGCCAGTGCAACTAATGCTTCGGTTGTGCTGAGTCCCCGGGCCCTCAGTGCCTCATAAAAACCCTTCCATGCCGCTGTGCGCCTCGCCGACATCGCGGCGTTATGCATCAATCGACGTGCCTCTGGGTCACCTCGCTTAGACAAGCAGCGGCGTCCCTTCTTTTTCCCTGAATCCGATATACGCAGGTCTAGGCCCAGAAAAGCGATGAAGGCATCGGCATTTCTGAAATCCCCACGCTGAAACGACGTGAGCAAACGGGCACCGCTCAATAGGCCGATACCTTCGACTTTCATGCAACGCTTGAGCTGAGCGCTCAAGCCAGCTGCTTCCAACTGCGTCTGGATTGTTTTCTCGAGCAAGATTTCCAGTCGTTGCATGGCCTTTATCTGGTGCTCAAACGCCGTTTTGAGCAACGGTTCGTTGGACCAACTTTGCTTGAGGCTGACACGCGCCTGAACCAAGGCTGCTCGGCGCCGGAAAAGGCTTATAAGCCGGCAATACAGGGGCGATGGCGGGGTCCATGGGTGCAACTGGTGGCCTTCGTTGTTCAAGTAACGAGCCAACAACCGAGCATCCAGCGCATCGGTTTTAGCGCGAACTTTCACACCTTTGCGGTAATGGCTGAGCTCGTAGCCGCCGATCATGTAGATCACACAACCTTGCGCATAAGCCAGGTCGGCGAATTCCTGGTGATAGATATTGGTGGCTTCGATGGCGACATCCACTGGCGCGGGCAACGCCTTGAGCCACTTCTTGATCGCAGCTTTGGTGTTGGGGATCGCTTCGAGTCGATCTGTTTCTGCGTGATAAATCACCAACTCATCCTTGGCGACATCAACACCCACGATCGGCTTTACGACAGAAACCGGCATTGCCATTGAAAATCCTCCGGGCTAAGGTTTGAACACTTGAAGGGTTCACCCAGAGGCGCAGGCTTGTTCCTATCGTCGGTCTAGGCCAGATGCATTCTTTATCGGCGCTTGGGTGAAAGGAGGAGGGGTGAAATCTCCCACGGTCTGTACTGCGGCTAACAGTCAGAATCGAGCTTTGTCCCTCCTCCTCCCTTCAAGTCCTACCATACAAGCGAGCTTGCTCGCGATATCGGTGGGTCAGTTTGCATTGGTGCTGGATGTTAGTGCTCATTCGCGAGCAAGCCCGCTCCCACAGGGTTTCATTCGCGGCGCAATTCACACCAACGCACACCGATCAAAAAACCGCTCGCGTCCCAGGATCATCAGCGCGGCGCGCTTGTGGGGGAAATCGAATTCCTTCTCACAGTGGAAGCACTGGTTGTGCAAATGCCCGATCATCCGCGCATTGTCGGCCCGGGGCTCGGCCACGACGCGCTGGGTGCGTGGGTCGTCCAGAAACAGGTAGTGCACCAGTGCCGATAGCCAGCTCGCGACCTTGTGCGGTCCGCGGTGCTGCTCTTCGCCCACCAGCATGTGGATGCCGCGATCATAGTTTCCAGCCTGATAGAACGGCGCGATGCGATCTTCCTTCGCCCAATAGGCTTCGAAATAGGCAAACGGCTGGTCATCGAAGCAACCGATCAAGGTCAAGACCCGCGGATCGTCCTGCAGCTTGTCCAGGTATTCGCGATGCTGTTCCAGGCTGCCCTCCTCCTGCCAAAAACTCGCCACCCGTGGATTGTTCTGCCAGCGGTTGAAACGCATCAGGTCCTGCTCGATCTCCACGGTCCGCAAGGACACCCAGGCCCCGAGTCGCGCATCGAAACGCCGGTACACTTCGCCACGTGGTTTCACGGGCCGGCGTGGATGGCGCCGGCCATCGGTGATGGTCATCTGTTGTGGATAACTGCCATTGAACGATTCCCCCAGCCAAGGCTGCGGCAATTGCCAGAACATCGCGCGCTCGCACACGTATTCACCCTTGCGCGCCGTGCCCGTCAGCAAGCCGCTGAGCAAGGCTTCGCCGGGGCGCTCATCGAGATGCCAGGCCAGGCGTTGGCAGTCTGGATCGCGGGCAAGCAGCCAATAGCAGGCCGCCCATAGCGCCGGCCCCATCGGTCGATCATTGATTTCCTGCAAATGCACGTGCAGCTCGGGGCCACGCTCCAGGCGCAGCCGGATCAGCGGCGCGCCTTCAAGCATCAGGCTCAGGTGGCGTTCGGTTTCATCGGCGCCGAGGCGGCGACCGCCGGGCATGGGCAGCGCCGCCGAGTGATTGAGAGAGGACATGAAAGGGACTCGCGTATTCGTCGGTAGTCAACGTGGGACGTGAGCCGGGAGGGGAAATTTAGGCCAGCTTCAATGGGAGTGCGTCGTCACCAGATCGATCTGGTAAGGCTTGAAGATTTTCAGCAACTGGCCATTGTCCCGTAGCGTTTGCAGCAATTGCCCGAACGCATCGCTGGAAATGGGCGCCTGCGGCCGGATCAGCGCGTAATGGTGGTAAAGCTGGTCGATACGTTGGGACACCAGCAACTGCGGGCCGACTTCGGGATTGCGCAGCACGTAGTCGTTGAGATACGAACGGGTCACCAGGGCAATATCTGCTCGCCCCCGCAGCACCATCAACAGATTGCTGTCGTGGGAATAGGTCAGCGTGGCGTTGTATTGACCAACGAGGAACTTGGGGTCGGCGTTGAATTCGGCAAAGGCGTAGTGGTAACCGCTGAACAGCGCCAGGCGCTTGCCCCTCAGGTCCGCGAAGTAGTTTTGCTGGCGATCCGGTTCGCGCTGGGCGACGAAGACCTCCGCATCTTCCAGTCCCATGTCCACTGAGGTATGCGGCACATCCTGCCAGCCCCACTCCGGGTTCTCGAAGATCGCCATGTCCACCCGCCCTTGCTTGAAATCGTTGAAGCGGCGTGGAATCGAAGTGGGGACCAGTACGAACTGGTAGTCGGTCTGCGACTGATTCAGGGCTTCCACCAGTTGCGGCAATAACCCGGTATCGGCGCCATTTTCGGGGCGAACGGTATAGGGCGGAAAGTGTGCGGCGCCGATCCGCACCAGTTGCGCCGCCTCGACTGGCAGCGTCAACAAGATGGCAAGAGCAGCCAGCAGCACACGCGAGGTGATCCCCATCGGCAAAAACGTCAAGATAACCACTCCCCAAAGTACCCATCGATACAGTCAAGCTAGGCGGTTTCAGCCGCTTAGCCAGCTTTACGGCCAGATTAAAAGCGCCGCGTGATTATTATTTTTCTTCAAGCACCAGGATCAGGGCCTGTTCGGCCAGCTCGTCGAGGCTCAGGCTGCCTTCGACGCGAAACCACGTGGTGGTCCAGGACAACGCGCCGGTGAGAAAACGCCGGGTGATGAATACGTCCCCTCGAATATACCCGGCCTCCTTGGCCTGGCCCAATACTTCAAGCCACAAGTCTTCATAAATATCGCGCAGGGCCAGCACTTGCCGTTGCCCTTGCTCGGATAATGAGCGCCACTCATAGACCAGCACCGCCATCGCCTCGCCGCTTCCGCCCATGATCGACTGCAATTCGCACCGAATCAGCGCCAGCACCCGCTCACGAACACTGCCCGCCTCGGCCAGGGCAGCGCGCATCAATGCGGTGTTGTAGCGGATGGTTTCTTCCATCACCGCCCGCAGGATCTCGTCCTTGCTCTTGAAGTGGTGAAAAATGCTGCCCGACTGAATGCCCACCGCGCTCGCCAGGTCGCGTACCGTGGTGCGTTCGAAGCCTTTGTTGCGAAACAGGTGGGCGGCGGTCTGGAGCAATTTGCCCCGCGCACTGTCCGGGTCGGTCAGTTGCCCGTTATCGACCAGTTCACGCATGACACCCAGGGCTTTTTGCTCGTCCACCCAATCTCTCCTACAGTCGATGATCAACGCGCGGACACTCCCACCCCACCAAGGTGGCGCGGGCAATTTAAGCCCAGCGGGACAACCTAGCAAGCGCTCGGTAACGGAACCTGCGCCCATTTACAGACCAAGCGCTTGCTTGGTAGGCTCGATTCACCTGTGCAGGAGGGAGTCCCATGCCAGAAACGATCCGTATCGGTTGCGCCAGCGCCTTCTGGGGCGATACCTGTACCGCTGCGGCGCAGTTGGTCGAGCAAGGGGCGCTGGATTACCTGGTGTTCGATTACCTGGCCGAAGTGACGATGTCGATCATGGCCGCCAAGCGCATGAAGGATCCGCTGGCCGGTTATGCCACAGACTTTATCGAAGTCCTTTCACCGTTGTTGCAGCATTTGCATGAGCGCAGGATTCGCGTCATCGCCAACGCCGGCGGGGTCAATCCCCAGGCCTGCGCCGCCGCCCTGCAAGCGGCGTGTGACCAGGCCGGCGTGCCGCTGAAGATCGCCGTGCTGTTGGGCGATGACCTGCAACCGCAACGGGCGCGGCTCGCCGACCAGGATATCCGCGAGATGTCCGACGGCGCCTCTCTGCCGCCGACGTGCTTATCCATCAACGCTTACCTCGGCGCACCCGGCATTGTCGAGGCGCTGGGACAGGGAGCCGACGTAGTGATCACCGGTCGGGTGGTGGACAGCGCCGTGGTCAGCGCCGCCCTGGTGCATGAATTCGGTTGGGCCTGGCACGATTACGACAAGCTGGCCCAGGCCGCGCTGGCCGGGCATCTGATCGAATGCGGCGCCCAATGCACCGGCGGCAATTTCACCGATTGGCAGGACGTGCCGGATTACGAGCGCATCGGGTTTCCCATCGTCGAAGTCAGCGCCGACGGTCAGTTCATCGTCACCAAGGCCGAAGGCACCGGCGGCCTGGTCACGCCGCTGACGGTCGGCGAGCAATTGCTTTACGAAATCGGCGACCCGCAAGGCTACCTGCTGCCGGACGTGATCTGTGATTTCAGCCAGGTCAGGTTGATCCAGCAAGGCAAGCACGCCGTGCGCGTGCAGGGTGCCAAAGGCCTACCGCCAACCGATCAATACAAGGTTTGCGCCACCTGGCCGGACGGTTTTCGCTGCACGGCCACGTGCCTGATTGCCGGCATCGATGCAGTGGCCAAGGCCGAAAGGGTCAGCCAGGCGATCATTGCCAAGACGTCTGAATTGTTTCTGCAGCGCGGCTGGGCGCCCTATAGCGAAGTGAACGTCGAGCTGCTGGGCAGCGAAGCCACCTATGGCCAGCATGGCCAGCGCCGAGACAGCCGGGAGGTGGTGATCAAGTTGGCGGTACGGCACCCGGACAAGCAAGCGCTGGACTTGTTTGCCAGGGAGATTGCCCAGGCCGCCACCGGCATGGCGCCGGGGCTGACGGGCATGGTCGGTGGCCGGCCGACGGTGTCGCCATTGATCCGCCTGTTCTCGTTTCTGATCGACAAAGCCGCCTGCCAGCTCGAAATCGAGTTCGCCGGCCAGCGTCTCCCCTGTCCCCTGCCCGTCCTCGAACCGCTGGAAACCAGCGATTTGCCGGTGACCCCGGACCTGCCCAAACCCCAGGGCCGCGCCGACGCCAGCGTGCCGCTGATCAAGCTGGCGGTGGCGCGCTCGGGGGACAAAGGCAACCACAGCAACATCGGCGTGATCGCCCGCGAGCCTGAATACCTGCCGTGGATCGCCGAGGCGCTGACGCCGGAAGTCATCGTCGACTGGATGAGCCACGTGATCGATCCGCTGCTGGGCCGTGTCGAGCGCTGGTATTTGCCGGGCACCCACAGTTTGAATTTCCTCCTGGAGAACGCCCTCGGTGGCGGCGGTGTCGCCAGCCTGCGCATCGACCCGCAAGGCAAGGCGTTCGCCCAGCAGTTGCTGGAGATCCAGATACCGGTGCCGCAACACATTGCCGATCAAGTCAACTGAGGGAGTTTGCTCCCTGGCCAAGGGCTCGACTCAAGCACGAGGGAAATTCATGCCAGTCATCGAATCGCAGCTTGACCCGCACAGCGCCGAGTTCGCCCGCAATCACGCGGCGATGCTGGCCGGCGTGAAGCAACTGCGCCAGCTCGAACAGGCCGTGCTGGAGAAAGCCGCCCAGGCCCAGGCCAAGTTCGACCGGCGCGGCCAACTGCTGCCGCGCCAGCGCCTGAACCTGCTGTTGGACCCAGGCGCGCCGTTTCTCGAACTGGCGAGCCTGGCCGGCTACAAGCTCCATGATGATAAAGACGGCAGCCAGGCCGGCGGCGGGCTGATTGCGGGGATCGGCTACGTCTGCGCGGTGCGGGTGCTGGTGGTGGTCAACAACAGCGCAATCAAGGGCGGGACCATTTCTCCCAGCGGTCTGCACAAGACCCTGCGCCTGCAACAGATCGCGATGGAAAACAGACTGCCGGTCATCACGCTCGCCGAAAGCGGCGGTGCCAATCTCAATTATGCCGCGCAGATTTTCGTCGAAGGCGCGCGCAGCTTTGCCAACCAGGCGCGGATGTCGGCCATGGGCTTGCCCCAGATCACCGTGGTGCATGGTTCGGCCACGGCGGGCGGCGCGTATCAGCCGGGGCTTTCTGACTATGTCGTGGTGGTGCGCGACAAGGCGCGGCTGTTCCTGGCCGGGCCGCCGCTGCTCAAGGCCGCCACCGGCGAGGTCGCCAACGAGGAAGAGCTGGGCGGTGCACAGATGCATGCGCAGGTAGCGGGCACCGCCGAATACCTGGCCGAAA
Source organism: Pseudomonas sp. Q12-87 (assembly GCF_001269755.1). Classification (NCBI taxonomy): domain Bacteria; kingdom Pseudomonadati; phylum Pseudomonadota; class Gammaproteobacteria; order Pseudomonadales; family Pseudomonadaceae; genus Pseudomonas; species Pseudomonas sp. Q12-87. The sequence goes on from NZ_LHVI01000024.1 coordinate 6,653, forward strand.
ACGATGCCGACGGCGTGCGCCTGGCCCGGGAAATCCTCAGCGCGCTGCCCTGGAACGCGCAGCTGCCAGCACAGCCCGAACGGAGTTGGATGGAGCCGCTGTACCCGCCCGAAGAATTGCTGGGATTGATTCCCGACGATCCGAAAAAGCCCTACGACGTGCGGGAAATAGTCGCCCGCATCGCCGACGCCTCGAATTTCCTCGAGTTCAAAAGCGAATTCGACACCCAGACGATTTGCGGCCACTTGCACATTCGCGGCCATGCCTGCGGCCTGATCGGCAACAACGGACCGATCACGCCCAAGGGCGCAAGCAAAGCCGCGCAGTTTATCCAGCTGTGCGACCAGAGCCGCACACCGTTGCTGTTCCTGCACAACACCACCGGATTCATGGTCGGCACCGAGTCGGAGCGACAAGGGGTGATCAAGCACGGCGCCAAGATGATCCAGGCCGTGGCCAATGCCCGGGTGCCCAAATTGACCGTGGTAGTAGGCGGTTCCTATGGCGCCGGCAATTACGCCATGTGCGGCCGTGGGCTGGACCCACGCTTTATCTTCGCCTGGCCCAACAGCCACACCGCGGTGATGGGCGGCGCCCAAGCCGGAAAGGTGCTGCGCATTGTCACCGAGGCCACGCAACTCAAGAACGGCACGCCTCCCGATCCGAAGATGCTCGATCTGCTCGAACAATCCACCGCTCAGACACTCGACAGCCAATCCACCGCCCTCTATGGCAGCGCCAATCTATGGGACGACGGGCTCATCGACCCCCGGGACACCCGCACGCTGCTCGGCTACCTGCTGGACATCTGCCACGAAGCCGAGCTCCGGCCGCTGCAAGCCAACAGCTTCGGCGTGGCCCGTTTCTGACCGCATGAAGGAATGCTGAGCGCCACCCCAGGAGAACAATAAAAATGATTTTCACCCAGGAACATGAAGCATTGCGGCGTACCGTTTGCCAGTTCGTCGAGCACGACATCAACCCCTACGTCGACGAGTGGGAAAAGGCTGGGCGCTTTCCCATCCACGAGGTGTTCCGCAAGGCCGGCGAACTCGGCCTGCTGGGCATTTCCAAGCCGCAAGCGTTCGGCGGCATGGGCCTGGACTACAGCTATTCGATCGTCGCCGCCGAGGCGTTCGGCACCATCCATTGCGGCGGCGTACCGATGTCCATCGGCGTTCAGACCGACATGTGCACACCGGCCTTGGCGCGGTTCGGCTCCGATGAACTGCGCGAAGCATTCCTGCGCCCGGCCATCCGCGGCGAACAGGTGGGGTGCATCGGTGTCTCGGAGGTCGGTGCCGGCTCCGACGTCGCCGGGCTCAAGACCACCGCACGCAAGGATGGCGACGACTACATCATCAACGGCAGCAAAATGTGGATCACCAACGCCCCGAGCGCCGACTTCATTTGCCTGCTGGCCAACACCTCCGACGACAAGCCTCACGTCAACAAATCGCTGATCATCGTGCCGATGCGCAGCCCCGGCGTCAGCCTCGGCCCGCACCTGGACAAACTCGGCATGCGCAGTTCGGAAACGGCCCAGGTGTTTTTCGATGATGTTCGCGTGCCGCAACGCAACCGCATCGGTCAGGAAGGCGCCGGATTCATGATGCAGATGCTGCAATTCCAGGAGGAACGACTGTTCGGCGCGGCGAATATGATCAGGGGCCTGGAGCATTGCATCGACAGCACCATCGAGTATTGCAAGGAGCGCAAGACCTTCGGCACGGCCCTGATCGATAACCAAGTCATCCACTTTCGCCTGGCGGAACTGGCCAGCGAGATCGAGAGCCTGCGGGCGCTGGTCTATCAGGCCACCGAGCAATACATCGGCGGCCAGGACGTTACGCGGCTGGCGTCGATGGCCAAGCTCAAGGCCGGGCGGCTGGCCCGGGAAGTCACCGACAGTTGCCTGCAATATTGGGGCGGCATGGGTTTCATGTGGGATAACCCGGTGGCCCGGGCCTATCGTGACGTACGCCTGGTGTCCATCGGCGCCGGAGCGGACGAGATCATGCTGGGCATCATCTGCAAGTTCATGGGCACTTTGCCGGGGAAGAACAAGTGAATGGCTGGCCACCGATGTTGTGAGGTTCAGAGAAGCTTCGCGAGCAAGCCCGCTCCCACAGGAGTGCTGTGTTTTATGTGGATCTGCTGTTCGCTGAAGATCAACTGTGGGAGCGGGCTTGCTCGCGAAGGCGCCCGCCCAGATACCGCAAAAAAACCAGGAATGAAGCCATGCCCGCCTTCAGCAAAATCCTCATTGCCAACCGCGGCGAAATCGCCTGCCGGATCCAGCGCACCGCCCAGTCACAGGGCTACCGCACGGTCGCGGTGTACAGCGAGGCCGACGCCGACGCGCTGCATGTGCGCATGGCCGACGAAGCGCTGCTGATCGGCCCGGCCCCGGTGCAACAGTCCTACCTCAACCCGTCGGCCATTCTCGCCGCGGCCCGGCGCAGCGGTGCCGATGCGATCCATCCCGGCTACGGTTTTCTCTCGGAAAATGCCGGCTTCGCCCGGGCCTGCGAAGAGGCCGGTATCGTCTTTATCGGCCCCAGCGCCGACGCCATCGAGCTGATGGGCAGCAAACGACGTTCGAAAATCGCCCTGCTCGCCGCCGGCGTCCCGTGTATCGCCGGCTATCAAGGCGCCGCCCAGGACGACGACACGCTGTGCCGGGAAGCCGGGCGCATCGGCTTCCCGCTGATGATCAAGGCCAGTGCCGGTGGCGGCGGGCGAGGCATGCGCCTGGTCGAGCGCGCCGAGGACCTGCCGGAACAATTGCACAGCGCGCGCTCCGAAGCCCTGCATGGCTTCGGCAATGACGAGTTGATCCTTGAACAGGCCCTGATCGACCCGCGACACGTGGAAGTGCAGATTTTTGGCGACCAGCACGGTCATCTGATTCACCTGGGGGAACGGGACTGTTCGATCCAGCGGCGCCATCAGAAAATCATCGAAGAAGCGCCCTGCCCGGTCATGACCGCCGAGCTGCGCCAGGCCATGGGCGAAGCGGCGCTCAAGGCGGGGCGCGCAGTCAATTATGTCGGTGCCGGGACCGTGGAGTTTTTGCTCGCGGCGCACGGCCGTTTTTATTTCCTGGAGATGAATACCCGCCTGCAAGTCGAACATCCGGTCACCGAGTTGATCACCGGCCTGGACTTGGTGGCTTGGCAACTGGACGTCGCCGCAGGCTTGCCGCTGCCTCTGACCCAGGACCAGGTACAACTGCGCGGCCATGCGATGGAAGTACGGCTTTATGCAGAGGACCCGGCGGCGAATTTCGTGCCTCAGACCGGCCGTCTGATCGGCTGGACGCCGCCCTCCAGGGAGGGCCTGCGCATCGATCATGGCCTGTTGGAAGGCCAGCTCATCACCCCATTCTACGACCCGATGCTCGGCAAACTCATCGCTCACGGGGCCTCTCGGGAGGAAGCTCGACGCAGGTTGTTGCGGGCGGTGCAAGACTGCCTGCTGCTCGGCGTGCAGAGCAATTTGCGATTGCTCGCCGGCTTGCTGGCCCATCCGCAGTTCATCGATGGCGACTTCGGCACCGGTTTCATCGGGCAGCATTTCGCCGGGCTCCCCGAGGGGCAAGAGCCAGAGCCCTCAACCGAACAGCTCGCGATTGCCACGGCGGTGTTTTATCAAGCCTCCCAGGCGCGGCATGCACCCGATCTGGCTGGATGGAGCAACAATGCCGGCACGGCGCGCCACTACCGGATTGGCGCGGGAGAGCGCGACTGGACGCTAACCCTCGCCGCTGCAACAGATGGAACGTTGAGCATCCACGTTGCCGAGCATTTGATCGAGCTGAAGCTGCTTGAGGTCGATCGATGTGGCGCCACGCTGATGATCAATGGCATTCGCCAACACCATGCCTGGCGCCTCGAGGGCACTGAGCTGTGGCTGTCCACTCGCCCCGGCGGCCTGCACTTTCAGGACCGGACCCTCGCTGCCGTCGTGCCCAGGGCCAGCCTGCAAGACGGTACGCTGAAGGCGCCCATGGACGGCGCCATTGTCGAGGTGCTGGTCAGCGAAGGCTGCGCGGTACGCCAGGGCCAACTGTTGGTGGTGCTCGAAGCGATGAAAATGGAGCATCCGCTCAAGGCGAGCGTCGACGGCATAATCAGACAATTGCGGGTCAAACCGGGCGAACAAGTGAAGAGCCGCCAGGTTTTGTTGGTCGTGGAAACGGGTGACTAGGCGGATGCGCCGGGTTTGACTACGCTCAAACCTATCGACACGCCGATACCGGGAACCTTGCAATGCCTCACTGGCTGGTGATTGATCTGGAGGCCACCACCGATGAAGGTGGCTGGCCGGTAACCGAAATGGAAATTATTGAAATCGGCGCCACGTTGGTGAATCGTGACGGTCGCGAAGTGGACCACTTCCAGCGCTTCGTGCGGCCCTTGAGACGGCCGCTGCTCACACCTTTCTGCCGCGAGCTGACCCACATCACCCAAGCCAGCATCGACAGCGCCGCGCCTTTGACCGAGGTCTGGCCGGCGTTCGAGCGTTGGCTGGCGCCCTACCACGCGAACCTGGAGGGCTGGGTGAGCTGGGGCGACTACGATCGCAAGCAATTGCTCCAGGAATGGCAGCATCAACAGTTGCACAGCGTTCTCGTCCAGCTCCCGCACATGAACCTCAAGCAGCGCTTCGCCAAAGCGCGCCGACTGGAACGGCCAACGGGGCTCAACGGCGCGTTGCAACTGGCTGGCCTGCAATTCAACGGTCAACAACACCGCGCGCTGGAAGATGCGCGCAATACGGCACGGTTGTTACCCCTGGTGCTGCCCGGTTGAGCGCCGGGCACGCGTCGGTGCGGCAGATGACGAACGCTGAAGGCTTGTGCATACTGGCCGGCCTTTTTCAGCCCCTTTTTCGAGGAATCGCCCATGTTTAAAGTCAACGAGTACTTCGACGGCACCGTCAAGTCGATCGCTTTCGGCACTGCCGAAGGCCCCGCGACCATCGGCGTCATGGCTCCGGGCGAATACGAATTCGGCACGGCCCAGCGTGAAATCATGCACGTCGTCTCCGGTGCCCTGACCGTAAAACTGCCCGACAGCACCGACTGGGAAACCTTTGCTGCCGGCAGCCAGTTCAATGTACCGGCCAACAGCAAGTTCCAGCTCAAAGTGGCCGTCGACACTGCCTATCTGTGTGAATATCGCGGCTGAGTCTGCACCTCGATAAAAAAAATGCCCGTGTCCAACGACACGGGCATTTTTTTATCAAGCACAGTGCTTATTCGAGCACTTCGACCGCCATGCCGACTTCCAGCCGACCGTTGCTGTCGTTGACCAGGTTCTGGCCGAACATCGCCCCGTCCGGTGTCGAACGGTAGTGCTGCAACGTGGCGAAGGGTTCGCGATTCGGATCGCGTTCGCCGGTTTGAGGATCGACCGTGGTCATGATGCAGCGCGAGCATGGCTTGACCAGCCGGAACTCCACCTCGCCGATGCGAATGCGCTTCCAGCCGTCTTCGGCGAACGCCTCGCTGCCCTCGATTACCAGGTTGGGCCGAAAGCGCAGCATTTCCAGCGGGCGACCGACCCGATTCGACAGGTCGTGCAAAGAAGCCTGGCCAATCAGCAGCAAAGGGAAGCCGTCCGCGAAAGCGACCTTGTCGTCGTCCTTGCCATACCCGACTGCGGTGGTGCGCGCCAATTCCACCGGCACATGCACCAGCCGAGTCGGATTGCCGATGAATTCGCTGACCCAGGCCGCCGCCTCATCACCGGCATCCGGCACACGCAAGGTGTCGCGCCAAATGATCACGCCGCGCAGTTGCTCCTCGAGGCTGGGAGGCAGCGGCACGTCAAGGGTGCCGTGGCCCGGCGCGCTGAGCGTCAACCCGCCCGCCTCGTTCCACAAGGCTGAGAGCTGGCTCATTTTCGCCACGGCGCGCTGGGTCAGGAAACGACCGGTGCCTTCATCCACCAGCATCCAGCGCCGGTCACCGTCCAGCCCCAGCTTGTCCAGGCCAATCCCTTGCAGGGACTGGCCCTTGCCGGACTTCAACGGATACCGATACAGCGCGCTCAACCGCAACATGGTCAACTTCCCTGGAGGCGAAAAAACGCCACCTTATACGAGCCCGCCATCGAAGCAAACCAACATCGGTTTCAGTCGAGCATCAGCCGTTGGCGAACCACGTCGACCAGCTTGTCCGGCTGGAATTTGGAGAGGAAGTTGTCGCAACCGACCTTCTTGACCATCGAATCGTTGAAGCTGCCGGACAGAGAGGTGTGCAGCACCACGTAGAGCCCGCGCAGACGCGGATCGTTGCGGATTTCGGTGGTCAGGCGGTAGCCGTCCATTTCCGGCATTTCCGCGTCGGTGAAGATCATCAGCAATTTGTCAGTCATGACCTCGCCGGTATCGGCCCAGGCCTTGAGCATGTTCAGGGCTTTCAGGCCATCGCTGGCGATGTGCATTTTCACGCCCAACTGACCCAAGGTGTCGCGCAGTTGCGAGAGCGCGACGTTGGAATCGTCCACCAGCAGCACTTCGCGACCGCGGGCGCGCTCCAGCACCGGGTCTTCGAGTTTGTCCCGCGAGACCTTGGCGTTGTACGGCACGATTTCGGCAAGGACTTTCTCCACGTCGATGATTTCCACCAACTGATCGTCCACTTTGCTGATCGCCGTCAGGTAATGCTCGCGGCCAGCGCTGGTCGGCGGTGGCAGGATGGCTTCCCAGTTCATGTTGACGATACGGTCGACGCCGCCCACCAGGAACGCCTGGACCGAGCGGTTGTATTCAGTGACGATGATGGTGCTGTTGGGGCCCGGCACCAGCGGACGCATGCCGATGGCCTGGGACAAGTCAATCACCGGCAACGTCTGGCCCCGCAGATTGACCACGCCGCAGACGAACGGGTGGCGCTGGGGCATCAGCGTCAACTTGGGCAGTTGCAACACTTCCTGGACCTTGAACACGTTGATGGCAAACAATTGCCGACCCGCCAGGCGGAACATGAGAATTTCCAGGCGATTCTCACCCACCAATTGGGTTCGTTGATCTACTGTGTCGAGAATGCCGGCCATCGATGACTCCTGGGCTTGTTCGGATGAATCCAATAAACGAGATATCGGCCACGTCAGCCGAATCTTGACCCGCATAAAATAAGCACGGGAAGCATTGATGTCACATTAACATCATGCTTTACTGGCTTCCTGCTTTCACCCGCTGTTTTCTTCGCTGCGCGACTCCGGTTTGCGCACAAAGTTCCGCTGCCTAAGGGATTCCCCTAGGCACAATCAGGTCCAACCTGATATTCCCGCTATGCAATAGCCATTAATGTGACGCCATTCTCATTGCTGAACGGAGTCAGGCTTTTGTGCGCGACCACGGGACATCGGACCTACTGTCTTTCGGCCGATCTTGCCAGTGCATTAATCAGCGAGTTCGCCTTCGCTGAATCGCACGCACGTGCCGCCGTGTATCCGCCTGTTGCAGACCTTGAGACCCAGCCGTTCTCCGTACGCGGTTTTCTTTCGCCTGACATGATGTTGTGGAGATAAGCATGCCGAACGACCGTAGGAACTGGAACCAGCGCCTGCCCGAATTGCTGATCGAGGCCGAAACGCTTCTGGCCAAATCGGAGGAATGCCTGAGTCATTTGCAATTGATCAATAATGACAAGGATGCCATCGACTGCATGCTCAGCACCTTGTTGAAACTGGCAAACAAAACCAACACCCTGGCGCTGGAAGCCGTTTCGGAATTCTCGTTGCATATCCATGGCCTGCTTACTCATGCGCAGAACCACATGGAGCTGCACGACCAGGCCCTGGATGCGCTGAAGGATTGCTTCACGCTGATGGCCTGGCAACTGGAACTGGTCGATCAAACCACTGGCCAACTCGGCCTGGACAGCAGCGAACAGGTGTCTTTGATCGAAGCGTTTGCCTTCCAGATCGGCCAGAGCCCCAGCCAAGTACTGGCAGCGTCACGTCCGCTGGGACTGGTAGCGTACCCCCAGAAACAGGCCTGATGCCGATGTTGCAAAACCCGGCGCGTCGAGCCTGCCCTGCTTGTCTTCACCCTGGCATACCGAGCGCGACCAACGATATATGAAGTGATACTATCTCCCGCGTCACTCGCTTCGAGACAGCGCCAAAGCGCCGCCAACCGAAGCCGCGTTCGACCTTAAACGTTTACCCGACCCGGCCTGTCAGATGCGCTGACGGGCCTGCCCGCAGCGAACATTCATTGGCTCCATCCGCTATGCACGCCAGCCTCAAGTCTTTCCTCACCTGGCCTCCCTCCCGAGAAAATGCCCGTCGTTTCACATTGCTGTTGTGCATCTGCTCGGCAGTCGGCTGCCTGCTGAGTTACTTGTTCGCACATACGGTGCCATTGAGCCTGCTGGTCGTGAATGTCGCAGCCATGACCTGTGTCTGGATCCACCACCGTTTGTCGCGCAAGTCCATCAAGTTCCAGCCCCAGGAACTGGCCGACCGGCTGCTGGAAGTCCAGGAAAACGAGCGCCATCGCCTCAGCCGGGAATTGCACGACGACATTGGCCAATTGCTGACGGCGGCGAAACTGCAAAGCGAATGGCTCAAGCGCCGGATGCCCGAGGAGTTGCAGGGCCAATGCACGATTCTTTGCCAGACCCTGGATGAAACCCTCGACAAGGTCCGCGACGTCTCGGCAATCCTCAACCCCAGGCAACTGGCCAGCTTGGGCCTTGAAGCCAGCCTGCGGGCGCACCTGCTAAAAACCCTGGCCAACGCCCCGGTGAACTGGAGCCTCGATTGCCAGCAGCGCATGACGGGCATTCCTGAGCAAATATCGATGGCGGTCTTCCGAATTACCCAGGAAGCGGTCACCAACATTTTGCGCCATGCCCAGGCGACAAACCTGCTGGTGTGCCTGCAACGCCAACCCGATGGCCTGACCCTGCTGATCAGCGACGATGGCCAGGGGTTCGTCCCGGCCAGCCATCCTGCCCGCGAAGGTCAACGCGGCATGGCCGGCATGTCCGAGCGCGTCGAACAGCTGGGCGGCACCCTCAAGGTCGTCAGCGAAACCGGCAAGGGCACCCACATCGAAGCACGCTTCCCCTGGGCCCCTCGTTCCCTGGAACGAGCCAGCAAGAATAAGGTTCTCCATTGATTTGTAATTTGCTTCTGGTCGACGACCATTCCCTGATCAGGGCCGGCGTCCGCGCCCTCGTCATGGATATCCCCGGCTATGCCGTCATCGGCGAAGCCAATGACGGCACGCAATTGGTGGAGATAGTGGAACGGCTCGCACCCGATATCGTGCTGCTGGACATTTCCATGAAGGACACCAGCGGCCTGGATGCCTTGCAGCAACTCAAGCGCGTGCGTCCCCACAGCAAAGTATTGATCCTGTCCATGCACACGGATCCCGCGTTGATCATGCAGGCGCTGGAGTACGGAGCCCATGGCTACCTGCTCAAGGACACCACCCCCAACGAGCTGAAACACGCCCTGGAAGCGCTGCGCAACAACGAACGCTACCTGAGCCCCGCCATCGCCCACACTGTGATCAACCAAGCCCTGACCCGCGTTCAGAAACATCAGCCCGATCCTTCCCAGACCCATAATCTGACGGCGCGCCAACTGGAGATCCTGCGGCTGATCGTGCGCGGCAAGTCCACCCGGGAAATCGCCAACGGCCTGAGCCTGAGCATCAAGACCGTGGAAACCCACCGGGCACAAATCATGAAGCGCTTGCAGATCCATGATGTGGCCGGCCTCGTGCTGTTCGCCGTGCGCGAACAGATCATCAGCCTGGACGATTGAGCGCCGCCGAGTTCCCCAACAGAGGCGAACCGGCTGGCAGGTGCACACGCAAAGCCTTCGGGCGTACCGTGAAACGCAAGGTGTCGACCTGCAACGGCTCGCCATCCAGATTGATGTCCAGGCCTTGCGCGACCTTGATTTCTATCCAGGGCAAGCGGGCCCGGACAAACATATTGTCGATGCCCAGCCCGCCCGCCAGCAGATCCTTCAACGTACTGACCACTTCCTGGGGCGCCGGCAAAATGCTGACGTCGAGCAGCCCATCATCGGCTACCGCTTCCGGGCACAGTACATGGCCGCCCCCCGCTTGCTGGCCATTGCCAATGCCCAGCGCCAGCAAATCGCCCTGCCAGTGAAAACCCGGGCCCTGCAGTTCGCCATAGGCGGCGCTCAGCTCGCTGAACCGTGACAAACCGGTGAACAGGTAGGCGGCGCCTCCCAAGACTTTTTTCAGGTCTTCCGACGTGTTCGCGGTCACTTGGCTGCCGAAGCCACCCGTGGCCATGTTCAGGAAGATCCGACCGCCAACTTCGCCCACGTCGATGGGCTGCGGCGCGACGTCCAGCAAATCCAGGGCCTGTTCCGGTTCCAGCGGGACGCCGGCCGCCCGGGCAAAATCATTGGCAGTGCCCAGCGGCAGCAGGACGAGGCTGGCGCCACCGGACTGCTGGACAATCGCTTCGGCGATATCACGCAAGGTCCCGTCGCCGCCGCCGGCGATCAGATGCGTATGACCGGCATCGAGGGCCTCGTTAACGCATCGCTGGGCGTCACCGGCTTCCCAGGTCAACCGTACCGCCAGGTCCCAACCCTGCTTGCGCTTGAGCATTACCGCTGCGCGAACCTCTTCGTTGAGCGCTTGCTTGCCATGCAAAATCAACAGCGCCTTGCCTTTGCTCATGCGTTTTCTCCGTCATTGGAAGGTTCAGGAAATGGGACCGCTCGATGCGCCGAAAAAGCCCGAAGCATTCGATCTAAATAAAAAATAGTCACGCCGGCCACCGAAGAAACCTACGGAACCGCTCATTCGATCGGGATTTCTGCATTCGAAGAGTTTTCTTACAAGATCTGGCGAATCAGCTCAATTGACCCTCCGTCGGTATTGAGACACCTTGGCATTCTGTTTTGCCGGACCGGTAAAAATCTAACCAGCACAAGGAAGTACTCACCCATGGATGGATACATCGCGCCCCGCTGGGGCCGGATCAGTGGTTCGAACAATCATGGCCAAGGGGATGAACCGTCCCATGCGTAACCATGAATACAAGCTCTCTCCCCCGCAAATCCCGTCCTTGGGAAACAAGCGGGCCGATACTCGAAACGAATGCAGTTGCAGTAGTCCCATTGGAGGAATCGATTTGGAACCGCGCGTCGTTGAACTGGAAACCCACCTTAAATACATCCGTAAAGACATGGATGAAATTCGTACCGACGTGAAGATAATCCGTCACAGGCTGGCCTATTCGGCCGGCGCGGCGGCGGTGGTACTCGGCCTGCTGGGGTGGGTTGCGAACAACCGTTTCGATCAGTTGGTGATGCTGCTCACGCGATAAGCGTGGCGAGGGAACAGGCCCGGGCATCCAGCTCGGGCCATGAACATCTGCCAACGTGCTAGCCCAGGAGCTCGCTCAAGGGAATGAAGCCTACTTCATCGCCCTCCATCAGCGTCCGCTCTTCGAGTACTTCGACCAAGCCGTCGGCCCAGGCCGCGCTGCGCAGCACACCGGAGCTTTGATTGCGGTAGATGATCGCTCGACCGTTTTCCATACGGCCTCGCAGGTATTCCCGCCGACTGCCCGCCTTCGGCCAGGCGAAACCGGCCGGCACCTTGAACGTGAGCGGCGCCACCGACTGAACGCCCTGACGTCTCAGCAGGTAAGGCCTTGCCAGCAGCGCGAAGGTCACCAGGGTCGAAGCCGGGTTTCCAGGCAGGCCTATCACCGGCACGCCTCGGTAATGCCCGAACGTCAGCGGCTTGCCAGGCTTGATAGCGAGTTTCCACAGCGCCAGCTCACCGTCCTCGCGCAGGGCTATGCCGAGAAAGTCCGCCTCTCCCACCGATACCCCGCCAGTGGACAGGATCAGGTCGACCTCCGACAGTTGCGCCAGGCGTGCGCGGGTAGCCGGCAAATCGTCAGGCAGGATGCCCGCATCAACCACCTCGCAGCCCATGCCTTGCAGCCAGCCACACAGCACCACGCGGTTGCTGTTGTAGATCTGGCCGGGGCCCAGTGCCTGCCCGGGCTCGACCAGCTCATCACCGGTGGACAGGACCGCGACACGGACCTTGCGCACCACCTCCACCGATGCACAACCCAGGGATGCCGCCAGCCCCAGCTCGATCGGCCCCAGGCGCGTACCGGCAGCGAGAACTTGCTCACCCACGGTCGTTTCCTGTCCTTGCGGACGAATGTTTTGCCCACTGCGCATCGGCTCGGTAAACCTTACCCGCTCGTCGCTATCGACCACGGCGTTTTCCTGCATCTCGACACAGTCGGCGCCGTCTGGAACCGGGGCCCCAGTGAAGATCCGCGCACAGGTACCGAGGGCCAGCGGCTCCGGGGCCTGTCCGGCGAAAATCCGCTGACTGACCGCCAACGGCTCGCCCTTCCAGTCTGCCAGTCGCAAGGCATAACCGTCCATGGCACTGTTGGGCCAGGGGGGCAGGTCCAGGGTCGATACCAGATCCTCGGCAAGCACCCGCCCCTGTGCCAAGGCCAACGGCAAGCGCTCGCGCTGCAGGATCGGCGTGGCGTTCGCCATCTCCAGCAATCGCTCCAACGCAACCTCGACGGCCATCAAGGCGCCCGCCTTGCCCGGTTTACCCACGGGATTCACAAGGTGCAGCCTGTTTCAAATGAGCCACGAAATTACAGGGACGGTGGCGCACGTCCAACTGCTCGGCCAGGATCCCGTCCCACCCGGTACGCACCGCGTTGGTCGACCCTGGCAGGCAGCACACCAGCGTGCCATTGGCCAGGCCCGCCAGCGCCCGGGACTGCACGGTGGAAGTACCGATGTCTGCCACCGAAATCTGCCGGAACAGTTCGCCAAAGCCATCCACCTGCTTGTCCAGCAGGCACGTGACGGCTTCCGGCGTGCTGTCACGCCCGGTGAAACCGGTGCCACCGGTGATCAGCACCACTTGCACGACGTCCTCGGCAATCCAGGTCGCGACTTGCGCCCGGATCTTGTACAAATCATCCTTGAGCAGGACCCGCTCTGCCAGGTTGTGGCCGGCCGCCGTGAGCCGATCGACGAAGACCTGCCCCGAGGTGTCGGTTTCCAGCGTACGGGTATCACTGACTGTCAGCACCGCGATATTGAGCGGCACGAAAGGTACATCAGCCTTGGCTTTCATAGGCTCTTCCAGTTGTAGGGAAAACAGCCTGGTGTTATATCACAGCGCTTCATTTTTTCGCCCCTGCGGAGACACGCCATGAGCCCGAACACACCCCTGTCGCCCTGCTCCATCCTGCTCCTGGCGGGCGGGCGCGGGCAACGCATGGGCGGCCAGGACAAAGGCCTGGTGGAGTGGCAAGGCGAACCGCTGATCGCGCATTTGCATCGCAAGACCCGGGCCATGAGCGATGACTTGATTATTTCCTGCAACCGTAACCGGGAACGCTACGCGTTGTACGCCGATCAGTTGGTGCATGACGATGAGGGAGATTTTCCCGGGCCATTGGCAGGCATTCGGGCGGGCCTGAAGACTGCCCGGCATCCGTATCTGCTGGTGCTGCCGTGCGATGTACCGCAAATCGACGCAAGCCTGCTCGACAGCATGCGCATAACGGCCAGCCAACACCCGTATACACCGCTGATGGTGCGACAAGGCGAGCATTGGGAGCCTCTGCTGTGCGTCATTCCTGTAACCCTGGCCGCGACCTTCGAACAGGCTTGGAACGAAGGCGAACGCAGCCCCGGCCGTATCATGCGCACCCTTCGTGCCGTTGCGCTGCAATGCCCTGCCGACGATCCGCGGCTGGCAAATCTGAATACGCCGCAATTGCTGGCGCAGCATAAAGGCGTGTCAGATTGACACTAGCCAGGAACTTGCGCGCGTTGTATACGTCTGAAGGTCAGTAACTTGAAGAATCCATTTCGGAGAAACACCATGACTCAACGGACCCTCGCCACTTTCATGCTCGCTCTGGGCCTCGCCACTCTCGCCGGGTGCGCATCGCCTACAGTGATTACCTTGAATGACGGTCGCGAAATCCAGGCCGTCGACACCCCCAAGTACGACGAAGAAAGCGGCTTCTACGAATTCGAACAGCTGGATGGCAAGCAGACCCGCGTGAACAAGGATCAGGTTCGTACTGTTAAGGATTTGTAATTTGTAACGCTGCTGCCCCGATGTAGCTAAAAAAAACGGTGCTTCCTGAAGAGGAAAGCACCGTTTTTTTTGGCTTCGTTTTGGGCAACTACCACTGCAACACAATACTGCTCTCGAACACGCGCTCTTCACCCGAAACCGGATCGACAAAACGCAACCCCTGAGCCAGCAGTTTCAATGGGTTGGCATAGTCATCCTCAACGTCCCGAAGCACATCAGGATAAAACGGATCATTGCAGATCCCAGCCCCAAGGGCGCTCATGTGAACCCGCAACTGATGCTTCTTGCCCGTGACGGGGTACAAGCCATAACGCCACAGCCCACCGTTGCGTTCCAGCACTTCGATGGCCGTTTCGGTATTGGGCTCGCCCGGCCCTTCCTGCATTCGGAAGAACGGTTCACCATCGATCATCCGGCTTCTATGCACCCGGGGGAAGGTCAACCCAGGCAACGCTCGGGCAATGGCCTGGTAGCGCTTTTCGATCTGCCGTGTCGGGAACAGCGATTGATACGCCGAACGGGTGTGGGGGTTGGCCGAAAACAACACCAGCCCGGCGGTATGCCGGTCGATACGATGCAAAGGCACCAGATGAGGATTGTCCAGCCGACGGATCAGGCGTCGCAGCAAGGTTTGCTCGACATATTCGCCCGCCGGCGTGACCGGCAGGAAATGTGGTTTGTCCGCCACCACCAGATGCTCGTCCGCGTACAGGATCGACTCCACCACCGGGATTGGCTTCTCGTCGGGCACTTCACGGAAATAATGAATGCGCAGGCCTTCACGGTAAGGCAAGTCGGCGCGAATGGCCCTGCCCTCTCCGTCCAAAACCCGGCCCCGGGCGATCCGGTCCAGCCATTGCTCGCGGCTGATGGCGCTGAAATGTTCGCACAGGCACTCCAGCACCGTCGGCCATGAGCCGGGCGGCAAATACAAAGTGCTGGCCTGATGGTGAGCGGCGGAAAACGATGAACCTGACATTGAAGACTCTTGACGTTTTTTGCAGGACGGCATTATCCGCCAGTCACGCAAGCCCGCCCAGCGCTATTGCTTCATGCCGGGAGTGAAGCAGGCTTTGCCGCCGCCTCGGTGAATTCCTTCAGCCAGCGCAGCACGTCCACCGCCTCCCAGCGACCCGGATCGTACAACGCGTACAACAAGCCCTGGTAACCCACCACGTCCAGCTGCTTGTGATAGCCGGCACGCTGGAACAGTGCCTCGATCTCGGCGAAACAGGTATTGAAATGCAGTTTATTGAAGGGCGTCTTGCCTTCGGTAACCAATCCATCCAGGCGCAATTCCAGGACCGCCTCGTGCACAACGTCCGCGGACATCCTGTTTACGCTGCTTTTTAGTTGTTCGACATTGACCAAGGGGGCACACTCCGGATAGCTGTATGGGCATACAGTAACCGAAACACCCGGTTATCGCCAATCGTCGTATCAGGAACCGACGGACGCACGCTCAACGCAGGAAATTGGCGATCTGTTCGGTCTCGAAGGGCCACTCCAGCTCGGCCCCGGTATCCAGCCTGCGCAGCACCGGGATACGCAACGCATAATCGTCCACCCAGGCTTCGTTTTCTGAAATGTCCACCAGTTCCACCAGTAAGTGTTCTTCAACAACGAAAGGCATCAGCATGGCTTCGGCGACTTCGCAGAGATGACAACCCAGGGTGCCGAACAACTGGCATTCAGGAAGCATGGCAGGTAGACCCAAAAAAGAGAGACGGTCATTCTAGGCCTGCCCCTGGAAACCGTCGAGTTGCGAGCCCGCGTCAAGGTGTTTCGGTAAAACGCTGATGCAAATCACTGGACGCCAATGCTTTTGCGGCGACCCTTGTCGCATTTTCCCCTCTACGCTGTGCGTTGCAGCCTTGAAATGGAGTTCCCCTTGTTTGCCAACCTGCTGATCATCCTCGCCTCGTCCCTGGTGGTCATCGCCCTGTTCAGGCGGCTACGCCTTCCCCCGGTGCTGGGCTACCTCTGCGTCGGGCTGGCGGTCGGACCGACCGCGCTGGACTGGATCAACGACAGTGAAGAACTGCCGGACCTGGCCGAACTCGGGGTGGTGTTCCTGCTGTTCTCGCTGGGGCTGGAATTTTCCCTGTCGAAGATGCTGGAGCTGCGCCGAGTGGTGTTCGGCCTCGGCAGCCTGCAGGTGTTGTGCTCAGCAGCGCTCCTGGCCGCGCTGCTGGCATTGGCCGGTGCCCCGGTAGTCGTCGCACTGTTGCTCGGCGCGGGACTGGCCTTGTCTTCCACCGCCATTGTCAGCAAGGAACTGACCAGCCTCGGGGAAATTTTCAGCAGCCATGGCCAGAACGCCATTGGCGTCCTGCTATTCCAGGATGTTGTCGCAGTGCTGCTGCTGACCCTCGTGCCGGTGTTCGCCGGCAGCAGCGAACACCCGTGGTATTGGGCACTGCCTGTGACCCTGGGCAAGACCCTGGTCCTGTTCGGTGGCCTGCTGCTGGCCAGCCGCTGGGTATTGCCCCGACTGTTTCACGAGGTGGCCGCGTCCCGGTCCGCGGAACTGTTCGTACTGCTGGCCCTGGTGATCGTACTGCTGACGGCGTGGCTGACCCACCTGCTGGGATTGTCACCGGCATTGGGGGCTTTCCTGGCGGGCATGCTGCTTGGGGAAAGTCATTACCGACACCAGATCGAGGCCGATATACGCCCATTCCGCGACATCCTGCTCGGGCTGTTTTTCGTCAGTATCGGCATGCTCATCGACCTGCAACTGTTCATCACCGATGGCCTGCTGATCCTAGGGCTTTGCCTCGGCCTGATGCTGATCAAGGGCTGCGTGGTCGCCGCCCTGGTCAAATGGCGCGGCAGCGATGGTGAAACGGCCTGGCGCAGCGGTCTGGCCCTGGCCCAAGGTGGCGAATTCTGTTTTGCGTTGATGGCATCAATGCAGCAGAACCGCCTCATGCCCGCCGAGATCAGCGGCCTGCTGCTGGCGGCAACGTTCTGCTCGATGCTGTTGACCCCACTGTTACTGCGCGCCGCGCCGCGCATTGCCGCCCGCCTGCATCGCAAGCCCAACGAAGAGGCGCAACTGGATCAGATCAGTGCACTCAATGCCGGCTTGTCGGGGCATGTGGTGATCTGCGGCTACGGGCGCGTCGGCCAGTCAATCGGCCGGTTCCTGCGCCGGGAAAACCAGGCGTTCGTCGCCCTGGACGACGACCCGGTCATTATTCAGGAGGCCACCGTCGGGGAAAAATGCGTGCATTACGGGGATTCGCGACGAGGCGACCTGCTCGCTGCCGTTGGCTTGAGCCGCGCCAGGCTGTTGGTGATCGCGGTGGACAAAACTGACATCGCCATCACCGTACTCAAGGCGGCCAGAGGGGTCAGCACGCAGGTGCCGATCCTGGTGCGCACCCGTGATGACAGCCAACTGGCCGAGTTGCAGGCTGCCGGAGCCACCGAAGTGGTTCCGGAGCTGCTGGAGTCGAGCCTGATGCTGGCTTCCCATGCCCTGATCATGCTCGGGCTGCCCGAACAGCAGGTCCAACATCACGTGGACCAGGTCCGTCACGATCGCTATCGCCTGCTGCACGGCTTTTATCCTGGCAACCAGGACAAGGAGCCTTGATGCGACGGTCAGTCCTGGCTGACCGCGCCGATCTTGTGGATCGACAGGTCGGCACCGTAATACTCCTCTTCCTGGGTCAGGCGCAGGCCCAGCAAGGCCTTGATCACGCCATAGACCGCGAATCCGCCAGCCAGGGCAACGACGACACCCAGCGCCGTGCCGATCAACTGGCTGGCCAGGCTGACCCCACCCAGGCCACCCAACGCATCCTGGCCAAAGATGCCACAGGCGATCCCGCCCCAGACGCCACACAGGCCATGCAGGGGCCAGACGCCGAGCACATCGTCGATCTTCCACTTGCCCTGGGCCGCGGTGAAGCACCAGACAAACAAGGCCCCGGCAATCGCACCGGTCGCCAGCGCGCCCACCGGATGCATCAAGTCGGAACCGGCACAGACCGCGACCAAACCGGCCAATGGGCCGTTGTGCAGGAAGCCCGGGTCATTGCGCCCGACAACCAACGCCGCCACGGTGCCGCCCACCATGGCCATCAAGGAATTGACCGCCACCAGGCCACTCACCCCTGGCAATGTCTGGGCACTCATCACGTTGAAACCGAACCAACCGACAATCAGGATCCACGAACCCAGGGCCAGGAACGGAATGCTCGAGGGCGCGAACGCCACCAGGCGACCGTCCCGGTAGCGACCGTTACGCGGCCCGAGCAACAGCACGGCGGCCAGCGCCAGCCAGCCGCCCATGGCGTGTACCACCACGGAACCGGCAAAATCATGGAAACTGGCACCGAACCGGGCCTGCAACCAGGCCTGCACACCAAAATTGCCGTTCCACACCACGCCTTCGAAGAAGGGATAGACAAACGCCACGATCAGCACCGTGGCGCACAACTGTGGCGCGAAACGCGCACGCTCGGCGATACCGCCAGAAATGATGGCCGGGATCGCGGCGGCAAAGGTCAGCAGGAAGAAAAACTTCACTAGGCTATAGCCATGATCGGTACTAAGGGCCGCCGCCGGTTGCAGGAAGGTCACGCCATAGGACACCCAATAGCCTATAAAGAAATACGCCAAGGTCGAGACAGCGAAATCGCTGAGAATTTTAGACAGTGCGTTGACTTGGTTCTTCAACCGGACCGTTCCCACTTCAAGGAAGGCAAAACCGGCATGCATGGCCAGAACCATGACCGCACCGAGCAGGATGAACAGCGTGTTGGAGCTGTGGACGAGACTGTCCACGGCACTTTGCATATTTTCCATGAGGTTGGCAGACCTGAAAAAGTTGAAAAAAGCACCAAACCGGTTCGCTCGCCCTTGAGGCGCACCAAGTTGAAACGGCTCGTTTGACCCGGCGCAGGTCCATGAACCGCTTTGGTGCAACGAAAAGGGAAAACGCTAGCCCCGCTTCGAGGTGCTTCGCGGGTTTTGATTATTTGGGTTAAGGTTTTGCCGGCTTGCGCCCAGCTTCAGCGCACCGGCACGCGCTCACGCACCAGTACATGGCAGAATCCTGAGCAAAAGTTGTACCAGCCACTTTCACTGAACCTTCCGGCAAGGCTCATACTCGAACGCTTCAGACGTCACTTACGGAGATTCACCGATGGCCAGAACCCAGGCAAAGACTGCTCAAGAAACCCTGATGGAAGATTTCCAGACGCTGGTCAGCGACACGGAAAGGCTGCTGGACCATACCGCGACACTGGCAGGCGATCAGGCCGACGTGCTGCGCAGCCAGATCCACGAAACCCTGCTGCGCGCCCGCGAAACGCTGAAACTGACCGAGGATTCGGTGCGCGAGCGTGGCCAGGCGGCGGTAGTCGCCACAGAGGAGTACGTACAGGCCAACCCTTGGCAATCCGTCGGTATTGCCGCTGGCGTGGGCTTTCTTATCGGTCTGCTGGCGACACGGCGCTGATGATGGGCATCGACGAATCCGGCTCGCCCGAATCGGGCACGCAACCTACAGCGCGACGCCTGGGCGCGGCGTTTCTTGGCTTGCTGCACAGTCATGTCGAGTTGTTCGGCATGGAGCTGCAGGAACAGAAGGCCCGCACCGTCAGCCTGCTGCTGTTCGCCGGCCTTGCGCTGGTGTTCGGTTTGCTGCTGCTGGTCGGGCTCTCGGCACTGGTCCTGATCCTGGTGTGGGACACCTATCGCCTGGCGGGCATCATCGGTTTGTGCCTGTTCTATCTGTTGGCGGCGCTGTTCTGCGGGCTGCGGCTCAAGGCAGCGATCTACGACGAGTCCTCGCCTTTCCATGCCACCCTTGAAGAACTCGCCAATGACCGGGAGCGCCTGCTGCCATGAGCCTGCCAGATATTCCTCAAGCACGGACACGACAGGAAATGCGCAAGGCGCTGGTACGCCTGCGCATGGAGATGCACCGCCAGGAAATTCGCCAGGAAACGCGCCAGTTGTTGCATCCCCTGCAACGGGTGCGCGGCCTGACGCAAAGCTGGCATGAGGGTTTCGGCATCAAGCATGCGCCACTCTGGGGCGTGGCGGCGGTGTCCCTGCTGGGCTTCATCACCGGTAAACGGACCCGCCATGGCGGTGGTGGCGGCGTAACAGGCCTGATCCGCCTGGCAACGACCTTGCTGCCATTGATCAAGCTGGCCAAGACGCTGCGCAAACCCTGAAACCCTGTGGCCAGGCACCTTGCTCCCTGGCCACAAGGTTTGCGTATCCCGTTCTTGTGCAGGGCCATAGCCCTTGCACGGCAACCCACTAACCGGGAAGCTAGGGCACTCGACCTTATCAGACGGAGCACCCGGCCTTGGATTGGCACACCCTGCTGACTCGCGAACGCCTCGGAAAACCGCTGCACAGCCCGCAAGAGCTGGGCCGTAGCCCCTTCCACAAGGACCACGACCGCATCATTTTCTCCGGCGCCTTCCGCCGCCTCGGACGCAAGACGCAGGTGCATCCGGTTTCCAGCAACGATCACATCCACACACGCCTGACCCATTCCCTGGAAGTCAGTTGCGTCGGGCGGTCGCTGGGCATGCGCGTCGGGGAGACTATCCGCAACGCCCTGCCGGACTGGTGCGAACCCAGCGACCTGGGCATGGTGGTGCAATCGGCCTGCCTGGCCCACGACATCGGCAACCCGCCGTTTGGGCATTCCGGGGAAGACGCCATCCGCTACTGGTTCCAGCAGGCCGCCGGACGCGGTTGGCTCGATGCCATGAGCGAAGTCGAGCGCAACGACTTCCTGAACTTCGAAGGCAACGCCCAAGGCTTCCGAGTGCTCACACAGCTTGAATACCATCAATTCGACGGCGGAACACGGCTGACTTACGCCACCCTCGGCACCTACCTGAAGTACCCTTGGACTGCCCGTCACGCTGACTCCCTGGGCTACAAGAAGCACAAGTTCGGTTGCTACCAGAGTGAACTGCCGCTGCTGGAGCAGATCGCCCATAAGCTTGGCCTCCCGCAGATCGAGGACCAACGCTGGGCACGCCATCCGTTGGTGTACCTGATGGAGGCCGCCGACGACATCTGCTATGCGCTGATCGACCTGGAAGACGGCGTAGAGATGGAATTGCTCGAATACTCGCAGGTCGAGTCGCTGCTCCTGGACCTGGTGGGCGACGATCTCCCGGACACCTACCGTCAACTGGGGCCGCTGGACTCACGGCGGCGCAAACTGGCGATACTGCGGGGCAAGGCCATCGAACACCTCACCAATGCCGCTGCCCGGGCGTTCGTCGAACAGCAGGAAGCATTGCTGGCCGGCACGCTGCCAGGTGACCTGGTGGAACACATGCATGGCCCGGCCAAGCGCTGCGTATTGAACGCCAAGGACATGGCCCGCAAGAAGATTTTCCAGGACAAGCGCAAGACCCTGCACGAAATCGGCGCATACACGACGCTGGAAATCCTCCTCAACGGATTTTGCGGAGCCGCGCTCGAACAGCATGGCGGCCGTACGCCGTCCTTCAAGAATCGCCGCATCCTCGACCTCTTGGGCAACAACGCGCCCGACCCCAATGGCCCGCTGCATGGTGCCTTCCTGCGAATGATCGATTTCATCGCCGGGATGACGGACAGCTACGCCAGCGAAATGGCCCAGGAGATGACGGGCCGTACGCGCCAATAAAGATATGGCCGCGCAAGCGAGCTTGTACGCGATGAGCATGGCACTTCTATATCCAGATCAACTGGCCCGCCGCTATCGCGAGCAAGCTCACTGCCACAGGGGAGTGGTGATGGCGGTGGTTCTCGCAGCCATCGGGCCAGGGATTGGGTGGATAAAAAATCTGCGCCTGCGGGCAAACATTGAATAAAGCCTTCTCCCGTCTGTTTGAATAAACAACGCGCTCAAGGAAATATCCTTTCACATAGTTCCAACATTCCTTCTTTTAATTGTCATCCACCTACTAAAAAACCGATAACTTCGTAATATCTTGCCTCTTTTCTTGTAGGAAACTTCTGAAATTGAAGTTGCGCACCTGTCTCTTCGTACGGCCTCGGCTGTAACTGGGCTAAGGTGCGCCCTTTATTAAGCTCGCAGGATATTTATTCATGAACTCCGTTTTCATTGTCGACGATCATCCGGTCATCCGCCTCGCCGTCCGCATGCTGCTGGAGCATGAAGGCTATAAGGTCGTCGGGGAAACTGATAACGGCGTCGACGCGATGCAAATGGTGCGCGAATGCATGCCGGACCTGGTCATTCTTGACATCAGCATCCCCAAACTCGACGGGCTGGAAATTCTCTCGCGCTTCAACGCCATGACCACGCCGCTCAAGACGCTGGTGCTGACTGCGCAGTCGCCCACGCTCTTCGGTATCCGATGCATGCAGTCCGGTGCTTCTGGTTACGTTTGCAAACAGGAAGACCTCAGTGAACTGGTCAGCGCAATCAAGGCCGTGCTGTCCGGCTATAACTATTTTCCCAGCCAGGCATTGAACCCGGTGCGCCAGGATGACCCTCGCAGCCTGGAGTTGGACCTGTTCAAAAGCGTCAATGACCGGGAATTGATGGTGCTGCAATTATTTGCCCAAGGGCGCACTAACAAGGAAATAGCCAAGGGCATGTTCCTGAGTAACAAGACCGTCAGTACCTATAAGAAACGGCTGATGCAAAAACTCAAGGTGAAGTCATTGGTGGATCTGATTGAAATGGCGAAGCGCAACGCGCTGGTGTGAGAAACAGCATGCTCAAGTGCATAATTCAATGTCTGCTAATGCTGGGTGCGGGGTTGTATGCCGCAGTCCTCGCGGCGGCATCGAGTGCGCCGCAACCGTACACATTGCTCGGTCGTTCGCCTGCGGCTCATCTCGGCGTCCAACTGAATGAGGTTCAACGCGCCTGGCTCAAGGATCGCCACGAACTGGTCCTGGGCACCTCCGCACCGGATTACCCGCCGTTCGACCTGTCCACCAGCGGACGCGACTACGAGGGGCTGACCGCCGATTATGCCCACATCATCGCCCAGGCGACCCGCCTGCCCATGAGGGTCCTGCGCTTCGATTCCCGTGAGGCGGCCATCGCTGCGCTCCAGAACGGACAAATCGACATGCTGGGCACCGCCAACGGGTTTGAAGCCGGTCATTCCGGCATCGCCCTATCGGCGCCGTACGCAGTGGACCAGCCGGTCCTTGTCACCCGAACGAATGAAAGCCGATCCTTGACGGAGGATCTCAAGGGCTTGCGCTTGAGCATGGTCTATCACTACCTGCCGCTGCGCGACA
Organism: Pseudomonas sp. Q12-87; assembly: GCF_001269755.1. Lineage (NCBI taxonomy): Bacteria > Pseudomonadati > Pseudomonadota > Gammaproteobacteria > Pseudomonadales > Pseudomonadaceae > Pseudomonas > Pseudomonas sp. Q12-87. Next base: position 30,056 of record NZ_LHVI01000024.1, read on the forward strand.
TTGAAAAGCTGTACCCCGAGGCGCAGATCACCACCTACCCTTCCAACCAGAACGCCATGAACGCCGTCGCCTTCGGCCAGGCCGATGTATTCCTCGGCGATACCCTTTCTACCCACTACATGATCAGCAAGGGCTACCTGGGCAATATCCGCATGGCGAGCTTCGGCAAGCATGAAACCCACGGGTTCGGTTTCGCGGTGCGACGCAACGATCCCGGTTTGCTGGAGATCATCAACGCCACGCTGGAGCAGGTTTCCGTCGCCGAGCAGGCAGCCATCTCCAAGCGCTGGAGCGCCGGCAGCGACCTCTACCTCGACGCCCCGAAAATCCAACTGACCGACCGGGAGCAACGCTGGCTGGCAGCGCACCCTGTGGTTCGGGTAGTGGTGAACGAAACGTCCGCCCCCTTCACTTTCTTCGACCAGGACGGCGATTTGCGCGGGATCAGCGCCGACTTGCTGGAGCTGATCCGACTGCGTACCGGCCTGCGCCTGGACATCCAGCGCCGCCAGAATGACAGCGATATGATTGCCTCGGTCCTCAATGGCCAGGCCGACATGATCGCGGCGCTTTTGCCCAGCAATGAACGGCAAATGCAGTTGAAATTCAGCCGCCCCTACGTCGACAGTTCATTTGTACTGCTGACCCGAAAGCAATCCGATACACCCGCCACGATCGAGCAGTTCGCAAACGCAAGCCTGGCGATCGCCCAGGGCAATCCCGTCATCGAATGGCTACGCCGCCAGCATCCGGGCATCAGGATAATCGAGACGGACGGCCCGTTGCGTGCCGTGGAAATGCTCGCCCAGGGTCAGGTCGACGGCGCAGTGAACTCGCTGGTCATGGCCAATTATTTCCTGTCCTCCCCGGCGCTGCGGGATACGTTGCAAATCAGCAGCACGGTCGGCACCCAACAGGCCATGTTCGCCCTGGCCACCGCCAAACACGCGTCGGAGTTGAGCGCCATTCTCGACAAGGCCCTGACCAGCATCGATCCCGATGAGCTGGGTGTGATCAACAACCGCTGGCGCGGGTACGTCTCGCCCTTCGAACACACTTGGCGCACTTATAATCGTCTGTTTTTCCAGATTGTCGCGGGTGTCGGTCTGTTACTGGCGCTTTCCCTGGCCTGGAATGCCTATATGCAGCGACAGATCAGGCAACGCCAACGGGCAGAGCTGGCGCTCAACGACCAGCTCGAATTCATGCATTCGCTGCTCAATGGCACGCCTTATCCCATTTATGTGAGAGATCGCGACGGCGTCCTGCAAAGCTGCAACGACAGTTACCTGGAAGCATTCGACGCAAACCGTGAAGACGTCATCGGCAGGAGCGTGATGCCCGGTTCCATGAGCAATGCCTTCGAGGCGCAGGAGTACCAGGCGGACTACCAGCGCGTGATGGCCGAAGGCACCGCGCTGATCATGGATCGCCCCCTGCACATCGGGGACCGGAAACTGACGATCTACCACTGGATCCTCCCCTACCGCAACGCTGCCGCACAGGTGCAAGGCATCATCGGCGGGTGGATCGACATCAGCGAGCGACGGCAACTGTTCGAGGAACTGCGAGCGTCGAAGAAGCGTGCCGATGACGCGAATCGGGCCAAAAGCACATTCCTGGCAACCATGAGCCACGAGATCCGCACCCCAATGAACGCAGTGATTGGCATGCTCGAACTGGCCCTGAAGCAGGCCGACAAGGGCCTGGTGGACCGTCCGGCCATAGAAGTCGCATACGAATCGGCCTCCGGCATGCTCGAGCTGATAGGCGACATCCTGGACATCGCCCGTATCGAATCAGGCCATCTGAGCCTGGCGCCCGAGCGGGTCAACCTCAGGGCGCTGCTGCAATCGGTCATACGGGTCTTCGAGGGTGTGGCCCGGCAGAAAAACCTGGAGCTGGCGCTGCAATTCGACGCGGCCCAGGATTGCCCGGACGTGCTGATCGACCCCTTGCGATTCAAGCAGGTGCTGTCGAACCTGATCAGCAACGCTTTGAAATTCACCGAACAGGGCCGGGTGCTGGTCAAGGCGAGGCTGACCGGGGCCGCCCAGGCCGACTGCGTGCACCTGCGCCTGGAAGTCAGCGACAGCGGTATCGGCATCAGCCCGGCTGACCTGCGGCGCCTGTTCGAGCCGTTTGCTCAGGTCGACAACACCGGGCGGATGGCTCGCAAAGGCGCAGGGCTTGGGCTGGTGATCAGTCGCAACCTGTGCCAGATGATGGGCGGCAGTCTGTGCATGAACAGCCAACCCGGCGTCGGGACCCAGGCCCACGTCAGCCTGCAATTGAGCGCGTTGCCGCCGGCACCCGCGTGCGTGCCGGTCGAGCCGGTGCTCGAAACGGCGGTAGACGTCCTCAACGTACTGGTCGTGGATGATCACCCCGCCAACCGCCTGCTGATGTCGCAGCAACTGGAATACCTCGGGCATCGCTACCAGGTTGCCCATGATGGCGCGCACGGGCTCGAGGTCTGGCATGCAGGGGACTTCGACCTGGTCATCGCCGATTGCAACATGCCGATCATGAGCGGTTATGAGCTGGCCAGATCGATCCGTCGCAGTGAATCCGAACAACAACGGCCGCCCTGCACCGTGCTGGGTTTCACCGCCAATGCACAGCCCGAGGAAAAGCAACGCTGCCAGGATGCGGGGATGGACGACTGCCTGTTCAAACCGATCAGCTTGAGCGCGCTGAGCCAATGGATCAAGACGGTCAAAACGGTGTCCCGCCCCAGTGTCTTCAGCGTGCAAAGCCTGCAAGCGCTGACCGGCGGCGACCCGTCATCCGCCCGGCGCCTGCTGGCCGAATTGCTCAACAGCAGCCGCTCGGACCGCCAGGAGTTGCTTGATGTCGCCCGCGACGGGAACCGGCAGGCCCTGACCGAAACAGCGCATAAGATAAAAGGCGTCGCCCGGATCGTGCAGGCGAACACCTTGATCCAACGGTGCGAGGCACTCGAACAGGTCTGCCAGCAAGCACATGCGCCTGGCCTTATCAGTCACATCGAAGCCCTCGACCAAGCCATGGCCGAGCTGGAGCGAGCTTTGCAACGAGCCTTGCAAAGAGACATCGCCAAGGCGCAATGACCCAGCGTTTACTATGCTATCCCCTTAGCAGTGCGTACCTGGGGTGTTCTCAAACGGTTTCCCCTGCGCGCGAAAAGCCCGTCGAGAACGCCCCTGACCCATGGAGAGACTGCAATGCCCAACGCACCGCGACCGCAACCGCGCCGGTTTCCCCTGCATGTGCATATCAGCGTGATGTTTACCCTGCTCCTGTTGCTGACTGGAGTGGTGCTGGGCATTTTCAATTATCAACAAACGACGCAAATCATCCTGTCCAGCAGTGAAAAACTGTTCAATCGCATTGAACAGGAGGTGCGCCTGGACTTGTATGACACCTACGAGCCGATTCGCCACCTGCTGGACCTGCTGGCTGAATACCCGGCGACGCGCGAGTCGCGGATGGAACAACGCCTGGCCCTGCTAGGACCATTCAGCCAGGCGCTGCGGGACAACCCGAACCTGGCGTCGTTGTACCTGGGCGACAGCAATGGCAACTTCCTGATGGTCCGGCCGTTGCGCACCGCCGACTTGAAAGCCGCCCTGAAGGCTCCGGACCAAGCGGCTTATCAGGTCTGGACCGTGGAGCGAGCAAACGACGGAGGCCCGCTACACTCCCAGTCGCTGTTCTATGACGAGAACCTCGCGCTCGTAGGACGCGCCGACATCGCCGACGAAAGCTACGATCCCCGCAGCCGCGGCTGGTTTCGCAGCGCCCTGGACAGCGCCGGCCAGATCACGACCGAGCCCTACGTGTTCTTCTCTACCCGCAACATCGGCACCACCCTCGCCCGGCGCAGTGGCGGGCAGGCGGTCATCGGGGCCGACCTGACCCTGGCGGCCCTGTCCCAGACCCTGGCCAAGCACAAGGTGACTGCAGGTACCGAAATCGTCTTGCTCGACCCCGAAGGCAACGCCGTGGGTTATCCCGACAGCGGCCGGCTGGTCACCGATGCCCGGTCGTCGCGCCTGATCAAGGCCCGCGACCTCAGCCCGGCCATCGACGCCGCCCTGGACGAAAGCCTTGACACTTCACGCCTGGAGGCGGCCGGGCGTCACTGGATCGTTTCACGCAGCCACATGCAGGAAGGTGGGCCGCAGGGCCTGGAATTGGCGTTGCTGGTGCCTGAAGACGAGTTGCTGGACGATGCCTATCGCCTGCGCTGGCAAGGTGCACTCATCACCCTCGCCACGTTGCTGCTATGCCTGCCCCTCGGCTGGCTGACGTCGAGAATCCTGGTCAAGCCGTTACGCGAACTGGTGCAGGAAGCCGACGCCATTCGCAGCTTCGATTTCAATTATCCGGTGTCCCGCCGCTCGCCCGTGCTGGAGGTCGATCAGTTGAGCGTGTCGATGGCCCGCATGAAAGAAACCCTGGCCAGCTTCTTTGAAATCACTGCCAGCCTGCGCGCAGAAACCCGCTTCGCCCCGTTGCTGGAACGGGTGCTGTTCGAGACCGTGAAAATCGGCCAGGCCCAGGCCGGGCTGATCTACCTGCGCGAGAACGACGATAATCGGGTCAAGCCATGTGGCTTGATCATCAATGGGACCCCTCGGGATCTGGCGGTCTTCAAACTGCAAGACCATGAGCTACAGGCGCAAGACACCCCGCAATGGCTCAAGCAATTGGCCGTTTCAGACAACGTGGTGACATCCCTGGGCTTCGAACAGGCGGCCGATCTCCAAGGCGTCCTGCAGGCGCTGGACTCTCCTCGGGTTCACCTGATCGGTATTCGCCTGCGCAATCGCCACCAGGAAACCATTGGCGCATTGGTCTTGCTGATCAGCGACAGCGGCACCGAAGCCGACCTTGAAAAGTTACAGCCGGACCGCATCGCCTTCCTGCAGGCCGTATCCGGCGCCGCCACCGTCAGCATCGAAAGCCAGCGCCTGCAAGCCAGGCAAAAACAGTTGTTGGATGCATTCATCCAGTTGCTGGCCGGCGCAATCGATGCCAAGAGCCCCTACACAGGGGGCCATTGCCAGAGGGTGCCGGTCCTGACATTGATGCTTGCCCAAGCTGCCGCCGCCAGCCAGGCGCCGGCATTCGACGCCTACCGACCGACGGAGGATGAATGGGAGGCCCTGCACATCGCCGCCTGGCTGCATGATTGCGGCAAGGTCACCACCCCGGAATACGTCGTGGACAAAGCCACCAAGCTCGAGACCCTGAACGACAGGATCCACGAAATTCGTACACGCTTCGAAGTGCTCAAGCGCGACGCCTGGGTCGATTATTGGCAGGCCGTGGCAACGGGTGGCGAGTTGTCCTCGCTGGCGCAGCAACGCGACGCGACATTGACCGCTCTCGATGATGATTTCGCCTTTGTCGCCCGTTGCAACCTGGGCTCCGAAGCCATGGCCGACGCCGATCTGCAACGCCTGCAAAGCATCGCCCGACGCTCGTGGACCCGTACCCTCGATGATCGCCTGGGGGTTTCCTGGGAAGAGAACCGGCGCCAGGCACGTACCCCCAAGCCCCCCTTACCGGTAACCGAGCCATTGTTGGCGGACAAGCCTGAGCACCTGTTCGAGCGGCACCCGGCCGAACTGATCCCGGCGGACAATCCGTGGGGCTTCCAGCTCGACGTACCGCAGTGGAAATACAACCGCGGCGAGCTCTACAACCTGAGTATCACGCGGGGCACGCTGACGCGTGAGGAGCGCTACGTCATCAATCATCACATGGTGCAGACGATCCTGATGCTTAGCCAACTGCCCTTTCCGACCCACTTGGGCAATGTGGCGGAAATCGCCGGCGGCCATCACGAAAAAATGGACGGCAGCGGCTATCCCAAGCGGCTCAAACGCGAGCAGATGAGCTTGCCCGCCCGGATGATGGCCATTGCCGACATTTTCGAAGCACTGACAGCGGCCGACCGCCCGTACAAGAAAGCCAAGAAACTCAGCGAGGCCCTGGGCATCATGGCCACCATGTGCCGTGACGCCCACATCGACCCAGAGTTGTTCGGGCTGTTCATCGGCGAAAAAATCTACCTGGGCTACGCCGAGCAGTTTCTCGACCCGCGGCAGATCGACGAAGTCGACCCGGACAGCCTGCTGGTCAAAGCGGGGTTGAAGGCATGATCAGCATTCGGTCAGGCGCAGGAATATCGCGGCCAACGTTTCAATACCGGCCTGGTCATGTTCGCTGAAGCGCGCCAGCTTCGGGCTGTCCAGGTCGAGGACGCCGATCAGTCGTCCGTCCTTGACCAGCGGCACCACCAGCTCGCTGTTCGAGGCACTGTCGCAGGCGATGTGTCCGGCGAAGGCATGGACATCCTCGACACGCTGGGTCTGGCGGGTCGCTGCCGCCGTGCCGCACACGCCACGGCCGAACGCAATCCGCACGCAGGCGATCTGGCCCTGGAACGGCCCCAGGATCAGCTCATCATTGCGATTGAGGTAGAAACCAGCCCAGTTCAGGTCATCCAGCTGGCTGAACAGGAAGGCCGAGAACTGCGCCGCGTTGGCGATGAAGTCACGCTCGTCCGCCAGCAAGGACTCCAACTGTGCCGATAACAAACCGTAGCCGTCGAGGCCAGTGCCGGTGCCTTTCAAATCGATCATGCTTTGTGCTCCAGCAATTTCAGGCCGACCCAATAGCGGGCAAACTGATAAGCGCAACGTCCGTTGCGGTTGCCACGCCCCGTGGCCCAGCGCACTGCCTGCACATCCAGCGCTTCGTCGCGCTGCCAGGCCAGCCCCGCCTTGGCCGCCAACTCGCCGATCCAGTGTTCCACCACGTTGAGGAAATGCTCCTGGGTAAACGGGTAGAACGACAGCCACAGGCCGAACCGATCGGACAAGGCGATCTTGTCCTCCACGGCTTCGCTGGGGTGGAGTTCGCCGTCGACCCGCTTCCAGTTCTCGTTGTCGCTTTCCTTTTCCGGCACCAGGTGACGGCGGTTGGAAGTGGCATACAACAGCACGTTGTCCGGGGCCTGTTCGAGGGAACCGTCCAACACACTTTTAAGCACGCGGTAGTCGCCGTCTCCGGACTCGAACGACAAGTCATCGCAGAACACCACGAAACGCTGGGGCAGTTTCGCAATCTGCTCGACCACCCGCGGCAGGTCGGCGAGGTGATCGCGCTCGATCTCGATCAGGCGCAGGCCATGCTGGGCATGCTCAGCCAACAGGGCACGCACCAGGGACGACTTGCCGGTGCCACGCGAGCCCCAGAGCAGCGCATGGTTGGCCGGCATGCCGTCGAGGAACTGACGGGTATTGCGGCCCAGCTGCTCGACCTGGCGATCCACGCCGATCAGGTCCGACAAGCGCATGTCGAGGCTGACCTGCAAGGGCAACAGGTAGCCGCTGCGCCCGTCACGCTGCCAGCGGGCGGCCAGGGTCTGGGTCCAATCGATGTCAAGCCGGGGCGCCGGCAGCAAAGGCTCGATCCGGGCCAGCACGGCATCGGCGCGCTCAAGAAAAGCATTCAATCGGGAGTCCACGACTTCTCCTCGGGCAGGTTCACAGTAATGATGGCGTTCACACAACGAAACGCCATATCTAATCGTGGGTCTACCCCACACAATACACACCGGTTATCCCGGTATTCAGAGACGATCAGCTATGCTTGACCGGCGAAGGGAAACGTAAGTGGTTCATCATTCCATGGACATCAGATTCACCCAGCGGCTGTCGTACAAGCAAGCACGCCTGACCGTCCTGGTGGGCTTCGTGCTGGGCACGTTGCTGAGCCTGATGCAGATCGGCATCGATTATGCCAGCGAAGACGCTTCGATCAACCGGGAAATCCTGTCGTTGCTGGAAATCAGCCACAACCCGGCCTCGCGCATCGCCTATAACATCGATGCCGAACTGGCCCAGGAATTGTCCATGGGCCTGTTGCGCTCTCCGGCGATCATCGGCGCCGAGCTGATCGACAACAACAATATCGTGCTGGCCAGCGTCAAGCGGCCCGAATTGCAGAGCACCTACCGCTTCATCAGCGATTCCCTGTTCGGCGCCCAGCGTCAGTTCGAAGACCGACTCTACCTGGACCATTTGCCTGGCGAATCCCTGGGCATACTGCGCCTGGACGTCGATACCTACGCGTTCGGCACCCGTTTCCTGCGCCGGGCCGAGATCACGCTGCTCAACGGGTTCGCCCGCAGCCTGATCCTGACCGGCCTGCTGCTGGCGCTGTTCTACGTGATGCTGACCAAGCCCCTGGTCCGGGTCATTCGCGAGCTGAGCAGCCGCGACCCCAGCAGCACCGAACAGAATCGCCTGGAATGCCCCGCCGGCCACCAGCGGGATGAAATCGGCGTATTGGTGTCGGTCGCCAACCAGCAGTTCGAAAATATTTCCACCGAAATCCAGCAACGGCGCACGGCTGAAAATCGCCTCACCGAATACCTGGCGCAACTGGAAAATATCGTCTCGGCGCGCACCGCCGAACTCAAGGCGATCAATGCCCGCCTCAGCCAGTCCAACGAGGAGCTGGAAGTAGCGCGGCGCACGGCCCTGGACATGGCCGAAGCCCGCTCGGCCTTCCTGGCCAACATGAGCCATGAGATCCGCACGCCGCTCAATGGCTTGCTGGGGATGATCGCCCTCTCCCTGGATGGCCCGCTGACGGCAGAACAACAGCAACAGCTGTCGATTGCCCATGACTCGGGCAAGGTCCTGGTCGAATTGCTCAACGACATCCTCGACCTGTCGAAATTCGACGCCGGCCAACTGGAGCTCGAACGCATCCCCTTCGACCTCGGCTCCCTGGTCGAAGATACCGCCAACCTGCTTTCCCAGAACGCCGCACCCAGTGTCGAACTGGCCTGCCTGATCGATCCGCAATTCCCCGCGCAAGTCCTCGGCGACCCGACCCGGGTACGGCAGATCGTCAGCAACCTGTTATCCAACGCATTGAAATTCACCCGCTTCGGCCGGGTCGACGTGAAAGTGAGTGCCTATGAAGGTGGCGTGCGAATCGAGGTCTGCGACACGGGCATCGGCATCCCCCTGGAGGCCCAGGCGCGGATTCTGCAACCGTTCACCCAGGCCGGCGCCGGCATTACCCGCCAGTTCGGAGGCACCGGGCTGGGCCTGGCGTTGACCTACAACCTCTGCGAAGCCATGCAGGGTCGCTTGACGATCAGTTCCGAGGCCGGTTTCGGCAGTCAGTTCTGCGCTGAACTGCCGCTGCCCTGCCATACCCCGGCAGCACCCGTCGATCGGCTGCACGGCAATGTCGTCGCGATCACCGCCAGCAGCAGCGGGCTGGCCGAGCTGCTGGGCATGCTGTTGCCGGGATGGGGCCTGGATTATGTGCAGCGCTCCATCGACGATGGGTTGCTGGGACTCAAGCCTGACATCGTGATCACCGACTGCCCGGAATGCCTGTTCAATCTGCGACCGACCATTGATGCGCCGATCCTGCTGGTGACCGCCTATGGCAGCTTCATGCCCGGCGAAGAAGCCGCAGCCCTCGCACCGCTGATACAACAGGCCCGACCGCTGGCACGCCAAGCGCTGTATCAGATTCTGCGGCGCGCCATGCAAAGCGAGGCGACCACCATCAACGACGCACGGATCGAAAGCCTGGCACCCTCCAGGCGCGGCCAGGTATTGCTGGTGGAAGACAATCCGGTCAACCAACTGGTCGCCAAGGGCATGCTGGTGAAGCTTGGGTGCGAAGTCACCGTCGCGGCCCACGGCGCTGAAGCCCTGGATCAGCTTGAACGGCGAGCATTCGACCTGGTGCTGATGGACTGCAACATGCCGGTAATGGACGGCTACGAAGCCAGCCGTCAGATCCGTCGCAGCGGACGCTGGTCGGATCTGCCGATTGTTGCGCTGACGGCCAACGCCATGCCTGAGGAACGGGAACGCTGCCGCGCAGCCGGCATGAACGACTACTTGTCCAAGCCGTTCCGCCGTGAAGAACTGGCGGCGGTCCTGGACCAGTGGGTGCCGACTACGTCAGCGCTTTGATCTGCCCCAGCAGATGATCCAGACCGTCGCGCAATGCTCCCAGACGGTCCAGGTCGACGCCGCTGTCGCACAGCAGGCGTGCCTTGAGCGGGCCCACTTGCTCACGCAAGGCTCGCCCTGCGTCCGACAGGCTCAAGTGCACTTCCCGCTCGTCCCGCGGCGAACGCTGGCGCTGGACAAGGTCCAGTTGTTCAAGGCGCTTGAGCAGCGGCGTCAGCGTGCCGGAGTCCAACAGCAACCGCTCGCCCAGGGCCTTGACCGTCGGCTGTTGCGGGGCGGTCTCCTGCCATTCCCACAGCACCAGCATCGCCAGGTATTGCGGATAGGTCAGGCCAAGCTGATCAAGCATCGGCTTGTAGCCACGGATCACTGCGCGCGAAGCGGCATACAGTTTGAAGCACAACTGGCTGTCGAGCTTCAACGAATCGGCCGACAGATCATTCATTTGAGCAGCGCTTCGATCTCACCGGTCAGGTCCTGGGGCTTGGTGGTCGGGGCAAAACGCTTGACCACCTGACCGTCCTTGCCAATCAGGAATTTGGTGAAGTTCCACTTGATGCCCTTGGACCCTAGCACGCCAGGTGCTCGTTGCTTGAGCTGGACGAACAGCGGATGGGCGTTGGCACCGTTGACCTCGATTTTCTTGAACAGCGGGAAACTCACGCCGAAGTTCAGCTCGCAGAACTCAGTGATCGCCCCCTCGTTGCCCGGTTCCTGCTTGCCGAACTGGTTGCATGGAAAGCCCAGCACCACCAACCCCTGGTCCTTGTAGGTCTGCCATAACGCCTCAAGCCCCTTGTATTGCGGGGTAAAGCCGCACTGGCTGGCGGTGTTGACGACCAGCACCGCCTTGCCGGCGAAATCGGCGAGGGTCTTTTGCTCACCCTTGATGGTGGTGCACGGGATATCCAGCAGGTTTTCGCTCATGGCAAGGCTCCGAATGGGTTGGACAGGCGGTGAAGATAGCGAGCGATTCAATTGCGTGCAATTTAATTAGCCAAACCGTCAGTTTGTCACCGATGAGCTGCCGCCGAGCACAAAACCGTGGCGAGGGGATTTATCCCCGATGGGCTGCGCAGCAGCCCCAGAAAACTATAGCTTCGGTGTCCCAGGCTGATCGTATTCAACCCTTAGAGGTTGCTGCGCAACCTGCGGGGATAAATCCCCTCGCCACAAAGCTCAGTCGCGAGGCACCAGATCCAGGCACACCGAGTTGATGCAGTAGCGCAAACCCGTTGGCGGCGGGCCGTCAGGGAAGACATGGCCCAAGTGGGCGTCGCACTTGGCGCAGACCACTTCGGTGCGGATCATGCCGTGACTGACGTCCCGCACTTCCACCACCGCACTGCCTTCGATCGGTGCATAGAAACTCGGCCAGCCACAGCCGGAGTCAAATTTGGTCTGCGAGTCGAACAGCGGCTCGTTGCAGCAGATGCAGTGGTATACACCGTCGGTCTTGGTGTCGTTATATTTGCCGGAAAACGGCCGCTCGGTGCCCTTGAGCCGGCAGACGTTGTACTGTTCCGGATCAAGCATGGCGCGCCATTCTTCAAGGGTTTTTTCCAACTTTTCCATCGTCCTACCTCGGCAATTGAAAAAGCCCGATCCGACGCTTTTAAGCAGATCGGGCGGCACGTATGATTGCGCCTCGTCAGGCGCCAGTCTGGCAGTCACGTCATGCGCATTCAAACGGATTGTCACGCATGTACCGCGTCGGGCCTGGGCACAGACGCAGGATCCCCAGTACGGTAGTTCATACGCCGCCTGGATCGTTCATTTTCGGGAACACATCGCCATGCAGGTCAGCAAATCGAACAAGCTCGCCAACGTCTGCTACGACATTCGCGGCCCGGTGCTCAAGCACGCCAAACGCCTGGAAGAGGAAGGCCATCGCATCCTCAAGCTGAACATCGGCAACCCGGCGCCCTTTGGTTTCGAAGCGCCCGACGAAATCCTCCAGGACGTCATCCGCAACCTGCCGACCGCACAGGGCTACAGCGACTCCAAGGGCCTGTTCAGCGCCCGCAAGGCTGTCATGCAGTACTACCAGCAGAAGCAAGTCGAAGGCATCGGCATCGAGGACATCTACCTGGGCAACGGTGTATCCGAGCTGATCGTAATGTCGATGCAAGCGTTGCTCAACAATGGCGACGAAGTGCTGGTGCCGGCGCCAGACTACCCGCTCTGGACCGCCGCCGTCAGCCTGTCCGGCGGCAACCCGGTGCATTACCTGTGCGACGAGCAGGCCAATTGGTTCCCTGACCTGGCGGATATCAAGGCCAAGATCACGCCCAATACCAAGGCATTGGTGATCATCAACCCGAACAACCCTACCGGCGCCGTGTACTCCAGGGAAGTGCTGCTGGGCATGCTGGAACTGGCCCGCCAGCACAACCTGGTGGTGTTTTCCGACGAGATCTACGACAAGATCCTCTACGACGACGCGGTGCACATCTGCACCGCCTCCTTGGCGCCGGACCTGCTGTGCCTGACCTTCAACGGCTTGTCCAAGTCCTATCGGGTCGCCGGTTTCCGTTCCGGCTGGATCGCCATCTCCGGGCCCAAGCACCACGCCCAGAGCTACATTGAAGGCATCGACATGCTGGCCAACATGCGCCTGTGTGCCAACGTGCCGAGCCAGCATGCGATCCAGACGGCGCTGGGCGGTTACCAGAGCATCAACGACCTGGTCCTGCCCCAGGGACGGCTGCTGGAGCAGCGCAATCGTACCTGGGAACTGCTCAACGACATTCCAGGCGTCAGCTGCGTCAAGCCGATGGGCGCGCTGTATGCCTTCCCACGGATCGACCCGAAGGTCTGCCCGATCCACAACGATGAAAAGTTCGTGCTCGACCTGCTGCTGTCCGAAAAGCTGCTGGTGGTCCAGGGCACCGCGTTCAACTGGCCATGGCCGGATCACTTCCGCGTCGTGACCCTGCCGCGGGTCGATGACCTGGACCAGGCGATCGGCCGTATCGGCAATTTCCTCAAGTCCTACCGCCAATAAGCCAGACAGCGTGCGAGGAGTCCTCGCCTCGCACGCTGTCTGATTCAGCAACATATCCGTTCCGGCCAGCTCCGACAGGCCTTCTACACTTGGGCCTGAGCGGACGATGAGCATCCAGGCTCAACGTTCATGGGACAGGGGCGCCAAATTCCTTTTTCCACATGCACTTTCAGAAAAGTCTTTCAATCATTTGGGACGCCTGTAGGACACAGTTTGAAATAGTCGCCGAGTTGAATAGCCTACGGCAGCACCTTATATACCCCGCATAACGCTACATCTTTAGCATGAGGAGATTTCCACAACCATGATGCGCATCCTGCTGTTCTTGGCCACTAACCTGGCGGTCGTGCTGATTGCCAGCATCACCCTGAGCCTCTTCGGCTTCAACGGGTTCATGGCGGCCAATGGGGTTGATCTCAACCTCAATCAGCTGCTGATCTTCTGTGCGGTGTTCGGTTTCGCCGGTTCCCTGTTCTCGCTGTTCATCTCCAAGTGGATGGCGAAGATGAGCACCGGCACCCAGATCATCAGCCAGCCGCGCACTCGCCATGAACAATGGCTGCTGCAAACCGTCGAGCAGCTGTCCCGCGAAGCCGGTATCAAGATGCCGGAGGTCGGGATTTTCCCGGCCTACGAGGCCAACGCCTTCGCCACCGGCTGGAACAAGAACGACGCGCTGGTCGCCGTCAGCCAGGGCTTGCTCGAGCGGTTCTCGCCGGATGAAGTCAAGGCTGTGCTGGCCCACGAGATCGGCCACGTCGCCAACGGCGACATGGTGACCCTAGCGCTGATCCAGGGCGTGGTGAACACCTTCGTGATGTTCTTTGCGCGGATCATCGGCAACTTCGTCGACAAGGTGATCTTCAAGAACGAAGAAGGCCAGGGTATCGCCTATTACGTGGCGACCATTTTCGCCGAACTGGTACTGGGCATCCTCGCCAGCGCCATCGTCATGTGGTTCTCGCGCAAACGTGAATTCCGCGCCGACGATGCCGGTGCACGCCTCGCAGGCACCAGCGCCATGATCGGCGCCCTGCAACGCCTGCGGGCCGAGCAAGGTTTGCCAGTCCATATGCCCGACACCTTGAATGCCTTTGGTATCAACGGTGGCATCAAGCAGGGCCTGGCACGCATGTTCATGAGCCACCCGCCGCTGGAAGAGCGAATTGACGCATTGCGACGTCGCGGCTGATCCAAGCCTTATAAAAAAAGCCCGCAGCGATGCGGGCTTTTTTATCCGGGTCTCATGAGGCCAGCATGGGGGATGCACTTCAACCCCTGGAGATCCGATACACCCGTTCATCCAGCCGCGTCACTCCAGCCTGCAAGAACTTCCAGCTTTCCCCCAGCACATCCTGCTCCTGCAAGACCTCCAGTTGCCAGACATCACCCAGCAACCGCCGCACTTCGTCATCCGCTACGGAGAATGGTGGTCCGGGCATTTGTGCCTGATCGTAATCCAAGGTAATCAACAGCCCCATGCATTGCGGCATGATTTTCTGCAAATGGGCCGCATAGCGTTCCCGCATCGGCACTGGCAAGGCGATCAGCGCCGCGCGGTCGTACAACGCGGTGCAACCAGCCAGGTCCTCCTGATCCAAGGCAAAAAAATCACCGCAGCGAATCTCGATTTCAGCGGCACGAAAAACCTTGAATGCGCCCTCCTCGCTCACGCTCGGTTCAAGCTGATGCTCAATAAAGAAATCAGTGACAGCCTTTTCCGACAACTCCACGCCCAGCACCGGATATCCCTGCTGAGCAAGCCACAACAGATCCAGGCTTTTGCCACACAACGGCACCAGCACCCGCGTGCCTTGGGCCAACCCCAACTGCGGCCAGAAGTGCTGAAGATAGGGGTTCACGTCCGGCAAATGGAAACCGATCTGATTCGATGACCAACGCTTGTGCCAAAACTCGGATTCCATGATTTGCTCCTGATAATTCGATCAAAACGGGCTAAAACTTATATTAGATTTAGATGATTGACCTGGCGGAAGATGACAACATCTTAACGCTCAGGAGTCCGTCCATGCTGCCCAGCCTGTTTATCTCCCATGGTTCACCCATGCTTGCCCTGGAACCGGGTGACAGTGGTCCGGCGCTGGCCCGCCTGGCCGGGCAATTGCCCAAGCCCAAAGCCATTGTCATTGTGTCCGCTCATTGGGAAAGCGATGAACTGTTGGTCAGCGCCAACCCCCAGCCGCGTACATGGCATGACTTCGGCGGTTTTCCACAAGCCTTGCACGAGGTGCAGTACCCCGCGCCGGGTAATCCGGAGCTGGCAACGCGGGTCGCTGACCTGCTCACTGCTGCGCAGTTGCCTGCACGCCTCGATGCGCAACGCCCCTTCGACCATGGCGTCTGGGTGCCATTGTCGTTGATGTATCCCGAAGCCGACGTCCCAGTGGTGCAAGTCTCGCTGCCCAGCCGCCAGGGGCCTGCATTGCAGACCCAGGTCGGCCAAGCCCTTGCCAGCCTGCGCCAGGAAGACATCCTGCTGATCGGTTCCGGCAGCATCACCCACAATCTGCGCGACCTGGACTGGAATGCCGGCCCTGAAAGCATCGAGCCCTGGGCGAAATCCTTTCGCGACTGGATCGTTGAAAAGCTGGCGGCCAACGACGAAGCCGCGCTGCATGACTATCGTCGCCTGGCGCCTAATGCCGTGCGCAGCCACCCCAGCGACGAGCACCTGTTGCCGCTGTATTTTGCCCGGGGCGCGGGTGGGGAATTCAGCGTTGCTCACCAAGGGTTCACAATGGGCACGTTGGGGATGGACATTTATCGGTTTGCCTGAGAGATAGACCGAGTCGCGCCATTCGCGAGCAAACCCGCTCCCACAGGGGATTGCGGTGAACACAGCACTTGTGGGCACCGTGGTCCCGTGTGGGAGCGGGCTTGCTCGCGAATGGGACAACACCGCTCATCTGACGGAATACCAAACAACAGGCAAAAAAAATCCCCGAACCAGTCGGGGATTTTTTTTGTTCGATCAATCAGCCCGCAAACCGATCAATCTTCGCGATAGCGACGCAGCTTGAGCTGCTTGCCAGCCACGCGAGTGTCCTTCAGCTTGGTCAGCAACTTCTCCAGACCATCTTCCGGCAGCTCTACCAGGCTGAAGCTGTCACGCACCTGAATGCGACCGATCGCTTCACGCGCCAGGCCGCCTTCGTTGAGGATGGCACCCAGCAGGTTCTTGGCTGCGATGCCGTCACGGGCACCCAGCGCGGTACGGCAGCGAGCACGACCTTCAGCCAGCGGGACCGGTGCACGACGCTCACGGTCACCACGGTCGGGACGGTCACCGGTACGCTCGGGACGATCGCCACGCGGTGCGTTGTTCGGCACCAGTGGACGTTCCTTCTCGATCGCAGCCAGGGTCAGCGCCTGGCCATTGGTGGCCTTGCGCAGCAGCGCGGCAGCCAGGGCACGCGGGGTGCAACCGATGTCGGCGGTCAGGCGATCGAGCAGATCACCGTGGGTCGACTCGGCATCAGCCACCAGCGGCGACAGGCTGTTGGTCAATTTCTTGATGCGAGCATCGAGGACAGCCTGGGCGTCCGGCAGGCGAACTTCAGCCACCTTCTGGCCCGTCACGCGCTCGATCACTTGCAGCATGCGACGCTCACGCGGGGTGACCAGCAGCAGTGCGCGACCTTCGCGACCGGCACGGCCAGTACGGCCGATACGGTGAACGTAGGATTCCGGATCGTACGGCATGTCCACGTTGAACACGTGGGTGATGCGCGGAACGTCCAGGCCACGGGCCGCGACGTCGGTCGCCACCACGATGTCCAGACGGCCATCCTTGAGGGAGTCGATCACGCGCTCACGCTGGTTCTGGGCAATGTCACCGTTCAGCGCAGCGGCTTTGTAGCCTTTGGCTTCCAGGGCGCTGGCCAGGTCCAGGGTCGCTTGCTTGGTGCGCACGAACATGATCAGCGCGTCGAAATCCTCGACTTCCAGCAGGCTCAGCACGGCCGAGGTCTTCTGGTCGGCGTGAACCAGCAGGTGAGCCTGCTCGATCGCGGTGACGGTCTGGGTCTTGGTCTGGATCTTCACGTGTTGCGGATCGCGCAGGTGGCGTTCGGCAATGGCGCGGATCGATTGCGGCAGGGTCGCCGAGAACAATACGGTCTGACGGGTCGCTGGCAGGGCCTTGAAGATGACTTCCAGGTCATCCATGAAACCCAGCTTGAGCATTTCGTCGGCTTCGTCGAGAACCAGGTGGTTCACGGTAGCCAGGACTTTCTCGTCGCGACGCAGGTGATCACACAGGCGACCCGGAGTGGCGACAACAATCTGTGCGCCGTTACGGATGGCTTTCAGTTGTGGGCCCATCGGGGCACCGCCGTAGACGGCCACAACGGTAACGCCCGGCATTTGCTTGGCGTAGGTTTCAAAAGCGGTTGCTACTTGCAGCGCCAACTCTCGGGTTGGCGCCAGGATCAGGGCTTGCGGCTCGCGCTTGGCAGGATCGATGCAATGCAGGATCGGCAGGGCGAACGCAGCGGTTTTACCCGTACCGGTTTGCGCCTGGCCAATCATGTCGTGGCCGGCCATGATGATCGGGATCGATTGCTGCTGAATAGCCGAAGGTTCTTCGTAGCCGGTCGCAGCGACAGCGGCAAGAATATTCGGATTGAGATTAAAAGCGGCGAAGCCGCCGGTTTCCTGGGTCATGGGTCTGCCTCTAAGTGCATCCGCAAAGACCCATGCTCCAAAGCTGCGCATGCCGTGTTGAGACTCAAGAGTCGCCCTGGCTGCTTTGTCGGCGGGGATTTGCGAAAACGAATGAATGAAAAAAGAACGTCCTGGAAGCATCCGTTGTGCGGACATGCAACCGAAGCTGACTTCGGGGAATTGCGCTACCTTGACGCGGCCCGGCTAAAGGCCGGCGCGCACTATACCGGAATTCGCCCAAAAAGGGAGCTTTTTTTATCGCCAGACCTCGTTATGGGGCTCGTTGTCCTGGGCCTTGGGACAGTTGGCTAAAACGGTTCACCTTGCGGCGGCTTCCCCTGTGGTCATCAGGTTTCTTGGCTTCCCTGATCAAGTCGCCGGGCGAATGGCCTTGATCAATGACTGCAACGAATAGCCCAGTCGTGGCGCCAACGCCTCGGCCCTGGCGACCAGCCCTTGCAGATCAAGCATCTGATCCAGATCCGCCGGCACGATCAGGATCACGTTGCCCTCCTTCACCGGCAGTTCCCAATAGTGCCGGTGGTACAAGCCACGCAGCAACGCGGCCCCCAACGGTTTGCCATCATCGGTGGCCCATTGGTTGATCACCAGCCAGCCGCCTGGATTTAGGCGTTTCTGACAGTTTTCCAGGAAGCCCCAGGCCAGGTGCCCGACGCCCGGGCCGACATCGGTATATAGGTCAACGAAGATCAAATCCGCGGATTCGGCGGTTTCGAGCAGTTCCAGCGCATCGCCGACGCGGATATACAGCCTCGGGTCGTCATCCAGCCCCAGGTATTCAATGGCCAGGCGCGGCACGTCTGGACGCAGCTCGATGGCTTCGACATCTTCCAGCGGCAGGAACTTCAGGCAGGCCTGGGTCAGCGTCCCCGCGCCCAAGCCAAGGAACAAGGCACTCTCAGGCTGTTCATGACACAACGCACCGATGAGCATGGCGCGGGTGTAATCGTATTCGAGCCAGCTCGGATCCGCCGTGAACACGCAGCTTTGCTCGATGGCATCGCCGAACTCGAGAAACCGGTAATCGGCCACTTCGAAGACTCGGATCATGCCGAACTCGTCGTGCACCTCGGCGAGCAGACGCTCGTCGCGCTCCTCTGTCATTTCGTCTCCTGATAACTGCCGGACGGGTTGCGGCACCGCGCTGGACCCGCACGCCAACCGGGCAAAGGTGCGATTGTCCGCGAAGCGACGCAAACAGGTCACGCACTAATTGCTGATAACATGGCCCTCCGAGCGTAAATCACCTAGAGATCATGATGAGCCAACCCTGGAGCCCTGACAGCTGGCGTGCCCTGCCGATCCAGCAACAACCCCGCTACCCTGATGCCGCGCACCTGCTGCAGGTGGAGCAGACCCTGGCCAGTTATCCGCCGTTGGTGTTCGCCGGTGAGGCCCGGGAGTTGCGCCGTCAGTTCGCCGAGGTAACCCAGGGCCGGGCCTTCCTGCTTCAGGGCGGCGATTGTGCCGAAAGCTTTGCCGAGTTCTCGGCGGCGAAGATTCGCGACACCTTCAAGGTCTTGCTGCAAATGGCGATCGTCATGACCTTTGCCGCCGGCTGCCCGGTGGTCAAGGTCGGGCGCATGGCCGGACAGTTCGCCAAGCCGCGCTCGGCCAACGACGAAACCATCGACGGTGTGACATTGCCGGCCTACCGGGGCGACATCGTCAACGGTATCGGTTTCGACGAAAAAAGCCGCGTACCGGACCCTGAGCGGTTGTTGCAGTCCTACCACCAGTCCACCGCCACGCTGAACCTGTTGCGCGCTTTCGCCCAAGGCGGGTTCGCCGATCTGCACCAGGTGCACAAGTGGAACCTGGATTTCATCGCCAATTCAGCCCTGGCGGAAAAATACAGCCACCTGGCCGACCGCATCGATGAAACCCTGGCCTTCATGCGTGCCTGCGGCATGGACAGCTCGCCGCAATTGCGCGAAACCAGTTTTTTTACCGCCCACGAAGCGCTGCTGCTCAATTACGAAGAAGCCTTTGTGCGCCGTGACAGCCTGACCAACGATTATTACGACTGCTCGGCCCACATGCTGTGGATTGGCGACCGCACCCGTCAACTGGACGGCGCCCATGTCGAATTCCTGCGCGGGGTGAACAACCCGATCGGGGTCAAGGTCGGCCCGAGCATGGACCCTGACGACCTGATCCGCCTGATCGATGTGCTCAACCCGGACAACGACCCGGGCCGACTGAACCTCATCGCGCGGATGGGCGCCAACAAGGTCGGCGACCATCTGCCGCCGCTGTTGCGGGCCGTGCAGCGTGAAGGCCGGCAGGTGCTGTGGAGCTCCGACCCGATGCACGGCAATACGATCAAGGCCAGCAGCGGCTACAAGACCCGGGACTTCGCGCAGATCCTTGGCGAAGTGAAGCAGTTCTTCCAGGTCCACGAAGCCGAAGGCACCTATGCCGGCGGGATTCACATCGAAATGACAGGGCAGAACGTCACCGAGTGCATCGGTGGTGCAAGGCCGATCACCGAGGACGGACTGTCGGACCGCTACCACACCCACTGCGACCCGCGGATGAACGCCGATCAGTCGCTGGAGTTGGCGTTCCTGATTGCCGAGACGTTGAAGCAGGTTCGACGGTAAATCGTTCAGTTTGCAGCGACTGAACCACCGCCTTCGCGAGCAAGCCCGCTCCCACAGTTGATCGGCGATGAATATGATTTGTGTGTTCGACCCGGTCTACTGTGGGAGCGGGCTTGCTCGCGAAGAGGCCCGCTCAGTCACCACCGATCTGGGCCAACGCCAACGCCAACCGAACCCCACCCACCCGCTGGCAATTGAGCTGAACCCGCTCCAGCCCCAGCCAATCGGCCATGCGCCGCAGATTGATCGCCAAGGCCTGCACCCCCTCCTCGTCCAGCCCCGGCTCTTCCTCGTGCACCGCATGCACCGCCAACCGACCCAAGGCCCGCTCCGCCCGCAGGTCCACCCGTGCCGCGATGCGTTCATTGTGCAGGAACGGCAACACGTAATAGCCGTAAACCCGCTTGTGAGCGGGGGTGTAGATCTCCAGCCGATAGCGGAAATCAAACAGCCGCTCGGTGCGGCTGCGCTCCCAGACCAGCGAGTCGAAGGGTGACAACAAGGCACTGGCCGCCACTTTGCGAGGGATTTTCGCAGCGGGTCGACACCAGGCGGGTTGCTTCCAGCCCTGCACCTCGCAGCGCAGCAGTTCACCGGCCTCCTCCAACTCGGCCAGCCGCCCACGGCTGTCGGCAGGATCCAGGCGAAAGTAATCGCGCAAATCTTTCTCGGTGCCCACGCCCAGGGCCTCAGCGGCGTGCAGCAACAAGGCGCGCTGAGCCTGGGCTTCGTCCGGCTGCGATTGTTGCAGGACCGAGGCCGGAAACACCCGCTCCGGCAAATCGTAAAGCCGCTCGAACCCGCGTCGTCCCGCCACCGTGACCTCGCCTGCGGCAAACAGCCATTCCAACGCATGTTTTTCAGCGCTCCAGTCCCACCAGGGCCCGGCCTTTTCTCGACGCGTGGAAAGGCTGCCCGCACCGATGGCGCCCTGCTCCCGGACCGAATCCAGCACGCGGCGAATGATGTCCTGGCGTTCACGACCGAAACGCGCCAATTGTTGGTAGATACCTTCGCCACGGGACGCACGGGCCATGCGCCAGCGCATCAGCGGGTACATCGACATCGGCAGCAGCGACGCTTCATGGCCCCAATATTCGAACAGCGTGCGGCGGCGTCCCTGGCTCCAGGCCGCTTGATCGAGCAAATCGGGGTTGTATTGACCTAGACGAGAGAACAGCGGGAGATAGTGCGAGCGCACCAATGCATTGACGGAATCGATCTGCAGGACGCCGAGGCGTTCGATCAGGCGATTGAGACGAGAGGGTTGGATCGAAGCCGACGCTGACCGCCCATCGAATCCTTGGGCGGACAACGCCAGACGCCGGGCCTGTTTGAGGGTAAAGGACAGAGTCGCGGGCATGGAGATCTCCTTGTCTGCTCGCAACCTACCTCACCGATAAGGGGTTTGTGTAGGGAAGGATGGCTCATTTGTGCATTGGGTCATCCCAAAATGGCCGAACCACTTCTTGCTCCACGTCGGCACGACTGACGCCGATGTCCTTGAGCGCCTCATCGCTCATACCGGCAAGTAATTCGCGTTCATGGTGCAATTCGTACCAGCGACTAAACTTGTGCAACAGGGCGCTGACCGAGAAGCCGTGGGAGAGTTTTTCTATCAGTAGATAACCTTTCTGACCTTTCATCGTGATGTCCTCCGTTGGGGATGGCTCAAGTCTCGCGCTAACGCTAAGATCAATCCAACGAATGTTTCTTATGCAATACATCTCGGAGATTGATCAATTGTCGAGTTACCCGAGCATCGATACCGAAGTGCTGCGCACCTTTGTCGCCATCGCGGACCAGGGCGGCTTCACCCGTGCCGGTGAATTGGTCAACCGCACGCAATCGGCCGTCAGCATGCAGATGAAGCGGTTGGAAGAAGATGTATTGCAGCGGCGCTTGTTCGAGCGTGACGGACGCCAAGTCAAGCTCACCGCCGAAGGCCAAGTGTTGCTGGGTTACGCCCGACGGATCCTCAAGCTGCACAGCGAGGTGTTCAATACCCTGCGCGAACCCCACATGGTCGGCACGGTGCGCATCGGCACGCCGGACGACTATGTGATGCGGTTCCTGCCGGGGATCCTGCAGCGCTTCGCCCAGTTCTATCCGTTGATCGAAATCGAAGTGCATTGCGAATCGTCCAAGCAGTTATTACTGCGCCAGGACCTGGACCTGTCCATTGTCACCCGCAAACCGGGGGACGAAATCGGCCAGTTGCTGCGCAAGGAACGTTTTGTCTGGGCCGAAGCGGCCTGCTTCAACGTCCATGAACAAACGCCGCTGCCGCTGGCGATGTTCAACAGTGACTGTTTCTGTCGGCAATGGGCCTGCAACGCGCTGGATGCCATGGGCCGCGATTATCGAGTGGCCTACAACAGCTCGAGCCTGTCGGCCCTCATGGCGGTAGTGGGCGCGGGCCTGGCGATCACCGCGCAACTTGAAAGCCTGCTGACCTCGGACATGCGTGTACTGGGCGAGGCCGAGGACCTGCCGGAACTGCCCGAGGCCAGCATCATGCTGATCCGCAACTTGCACAATCCGTCGCCGATCACCGAGTGCCTGGCCGAGCACATCGTCGAAGGCTTCAAACTTTAAGGGCGAGCAGCACCGCGCAGAGCACCAGGAACCCGCAGAACAGCCCGCGCAACAGACGCTCCGGCAAGGCGTGGGCGACCTTCACTCCCCAACTGATACTCAGCAGACCACCAACGGCCAGCGGCAGGCCGATGCTCCAGTCCACCTCATGGTGATAAGCGTAAGTGGCAAGGGTCACGCCGGTACTGGGCAAGGCCAGCGCCAGGGACAACCCTTGGGCAACCACCTGGGTGGTGCCGAACAGGCTGGTCAGGATTGGCGTCGCGACGACAGCTCCGCCGACACCGAACAGGCCCCCCATGGTGCCCGAGGCTGCCCCCAGCACACCGAGCCACGGCCAGCCATGACGCATCTCTGCCGAAGCCGGCGCGGTGGCGGCGAACATTCGGATGAAATTATAGGCAGTCAGGGCGATCAGGAACGCCACGAAACCGATGCGCATGTTTTGCGCATCAATGCCTACGGCCCAGATCGAGCCCAGCCAGGCAAAGCAAAACCCCATCGACGCGAGCGGCAGCACATGGCGCAACTCGATGCGATTACGCTGATGATAACGCCATAGCGCGAGCATCACATTGGGGACCACCATTACCAGGGCCGTGCCTTGGGCCTGTTGCTGGTCAAGGCCGAACCAGACGCCCAGCACCGGAATGGCAATCAGCCCGCCACCAATCCCGAACAATCCCCCCAAGGTGCCCAAAGCGGCACCGAACAATATAAAAATCGCAAACTCGAACACAGACCACTCCCCCTTTATCAGGGTGCTTATCCTACGCAGTCAGCGCCGGCGGGGAAACGGAGCATCGGGTCAGATCGTCCGAATTATCTAGCGCATTAAACATTCGTCCGCTAGATTTGTACCAATCATTGATTGAAGGTTCTGCCATGAGTACCCAGCGCAACACCCCCGAAGCTTGCGAAGCCCTGTTGCTCGACAACCAGGTCTGTTTTGCCCTGCACTCCACATCATTGCTGATGACCAAGGTCTACAAACCGCTGCTCCAGGCCCTGGGCCTGACGTATCCGCAATACCTGGCGATGATGGTGTTGTGGGAAAAGGACGGCTTGACGGTTGGAGAAATCAGCACGCGCCTGCTCACCGACCCCGGCTCGCTGACGCCGTTACTCAAGCGCCTGGAGGCCGAAGGCCTGTTGAGCCGCACCCGCAGCCGTGAAGACGAACGCGTGGTGATTGTCGAATTGACCGAACAAGGCCGCGCCCTGCAAGAAAAGGCCCTGGACATTCCTCAATGCATCCTCGCCGCCAGCGGCCAGACCCTGGAGCAGTTGAAGAAGCTGCAACTTGACCTGCAAGCGCTGCGTGGGCATTTGCAGGAAAGCCTCTGACTGTCCCGTGTTCTGGCGAACTTGTTCGCGAACACAGCGGTACATCCAATATCCCCGCCAACTGCCCCTCCGCTATCGCGAGCAAGCTCACTCCCGCAGGGTTGCTGGATGACGCGACCCTGCAAATACCCGTCAGCCAATGTAGGAGCGAGCTTGCTCGCGATAGCGGCTGCCCTTGCCTGCCTATCCTCGGTACAAACTTCGTTAGCATCATGAAACCCCTCTAGCCAGGGGCCTACACGCCTCTTCAGCTTATATATCAGCAATTTTTCGAAAATTTAGCTTGCGCGCAAAACATTAGCGCTATACATTCGCCTCACACCTACTTAGCGCGCAAACATTTAGCGCGAAACACCTACCCTGAAGCGAGGCTCTCATCATGCAAACTCTCAACACCGCAATCTCAACCTCCACCGGCGACCGTGATGGTCGTGCCATCTCCAGCGACAACATCCTCGACGTCAAGCTGACCACCCCAACTGTTTGACCAACCCGCACCTGACCCCGAACATCAAGGAGATATACATGAACACGCTCAGCAAAGCTTTGACCGGTACCCTTCTCGCCCTCAGCGTCGGCAGCGCTTTCGCCGACGACCTCGTGGAGCACAACACCCAGGCGTTTCTCGATGCCCTGAATGCCGGCACCGGCAAGCCTCTGGAACAGCTGTCGCCCAAGGATGCCCGCGCCGTACTGGTCGGGGCCCAGGCAGGGGTAAAACTGTCCTTGCCCAAGGCGGATGTCAGCGAGAAAACCATCCAGGTCGATGGCCAGCCGATCAACTTGACCATCGTGCGTCCGGCCGGGGTCAAGGGCGAATTGCCCGTGTTCATGTTCTTCCACGGCGGTGGCTGGGTGTTGGGGGACTTCCCGACCCACGAACGGCTGGTTCGGGATCTGGTGGCAGGCTCGGGGGCTGTCGCGGTATTCGTCAACTACACGCCTTCACCCGAGGCGCACTACCCGGTGGCGATCAACCAAGCTTACGCCGCAACGAAGTGGGTCGCCGAACATGGTAAGCAGATCAACGTCGACGGCAAGCGCCTGGCCGTTGCGGGCAACAGCGTCGGCGGCAACATGGCGGCGGTCGTGGCACTGATGGCCAAGGACAAAGGTACGCCGGCGATCCGCTTCCAGGCGCTGTTGTGGCCGGTGACTGATGCGAGCTTCGAGACCGCGTCCTACAACCAGTTCGCCGAAGGGCACTTCCTCAGCAAGAACATGATGAAGTGGTTCTGGGACAACTACACCACCGACGCCGGACAGCGCAACGAGATCTATGCGTCTCCGCTGCGGGCCACCACTGCGCAGCTCAAGGGCCTGCCGCCCGCGCTGGTACAGACCGCCGAGGCCGATGTGCTGCGTGATGAAGGCGAAGCCTACGCCCGCAAACTCGACGCAGCCGGTGTGCCTGTCACAGCCGTGCGCTACAACGGCATGATCCATGACTATGGTCTGCTCAATGTGGTGAGCCAGGTGCCAGCGGTGCGTTCGGCCATGTTGCAGGCGTCCGAAGAGCTCAAGCAACATTTGAAATGATGGTGTCAGGCACAGCCTTTGCGGTGAGGAAGCTGCTGGGCAAGCCCTGAAATAAAAAAGCCCGACTCAAAGGTCGGGCTTTTTTCATACACAAGGCTTCGCTTATTTAGCGCGGCCTTTGTAGGAGCCGCCTTCGCGGGTATCGATCTCGATCATGTCGCCGATTTCGATGAAGTCAGCTACCGACAGCTCGGTACCGTTCTTCAGTTTGGCCGGCTTCATCACCTTGCCGGAAGTGTCGCCGCGAGCCGAACCTTCGGTGTAGTCAACCTGACGCACGATGGTGGTCGGCAGTTCTACGGAAACCAGGCGCTCTTCGAAGAACACCGCTTCGCAGACGTCGGTCATGCCTTCTTCGATGAACGGCAGAACGGCCTCGATGTCTTCGGCGTTCAGCTCGTACATGGTGTAGTCAGTGGTGTCCATGAACGTGTAGGTGTCGCCGCTGATGAAGGACAGGGTCACTTCCTTGCGGTCGAGGATCACGTCATCCAGTTTGTCGTCGGCGCTGTAGACGATCTCGGTCTTGTAACCGGTCAGCAGGTTCTTCAGCTTGGTCTTCATGATCGCGCTGTTACGACCCGACTTGGTGAACTCAGCTTTCTGAACCAGCCAAGGATCGTTTTCGAGACGGATCACGGTCCCGGGTTTCAGTTCTTTACCAGTTTTCATTGCGAATATCCGAATTTGGATGGGATTTACAAAAATCTAGGCCGCGTATCATATCCAATTTACATAAAACTTCACCAGCGCCGCGGCAAGATCGGGTCGCGAGGCCTGTTCCAGACACCACGCCTGGGCATGTTCGGCCAGTTCCCGGTGCTGTTCGCGGGCGGCTTTCCAGTGCTCGGTCATGTCCTGGCCGGCATTCCAGGCGCGCCAGAGACCGTTGATCGCCTTTTGCGTCGCCTCCGGCAGTCCGTGGGTATACAGCCTGAGGAACGCCTCGAGTTTTTCCAGGTGGACGTCTTCCTCCTGCTGGTAGATGTGCCAGAGCAGTGGTCGGCCAGCCCACTGGGCGCGGACGAAGGAGTCTTCGCCACGCACGGCATTGAAATCGCAGCACCACAGAAGCTGATCGTATTGATCCTGCCGGACGAATGGCAGCACCTGAACGGTCAGGCGGCCACGTCGATGCACCGCTCCCGCTTTCAGGCCATCCACACCAAGCCAACGCCCAACATCGCCCAGCACCCGCCCTTCGGGAACCAGCACATGAAAGGCCTGGACATCGGCGGCCATGGCGTCGAACCAGCTGGCAAGCCCGGCGTTCTCGTAGGCAAAAAGCGAGATCAGGCAAGTATCCGGCGCCCGAACGACGCCCAATCCTTGCAGGAACATGCGTTGCGCCTCGGCATCCTGCTGGAATCGCTGACGACGTTCCAGCAGCCCCGCCTCGCGCAACAGGCCCCCTGTCCCCGGCTGGAAGCCTGGAAAAAAGAAATACTTCTGCACGTGTTTGTATTTGACCGACGGTAAGCCGTGGCAACCGATGACCCAGTCCTCAGCACTCAGATAGTCGAGGTTCATCCACAATGGCGCGGGTTGCCGTTCAGTCATCGCGTCCATGTAGGCACTCGGCAACTGGCAGGCGAATGCGGCGATCACCACATCGGCGGCCTCGGTGGACGGCCAGACTTGGGGCCAGTGACGCACGTTTACGCCCTGCTGCCACTGCTCGGAAAGGGTGATGTCGATTTCCGGGCACAGCCGTTCGAAGGCTCGCAAGTCGTCGACCCATAGCCGCACGGCGCATCCATGCTCGGCCACCAACTGACGCGCCAGGCGCCAGGTAACGCCAATGTCGCCAAAGTTATCGACGACGGTGCAAAAAATATCCCAGCGCACGGTCATTTCCGACTCCTTGTGGCAAAGGCCTGATTGTCCCGAATAACATGATCATGCAGAAGAGCCGACGGCGATTATTCTTCATGCGACAATCATCGCCATCCCATGACTCTGCCAGGAAGCAGCCATGCCTGATCACCCGCCAGCCCCGCGCCTCTCAGCCTTGCAACTGACATTCAGCATTGCCCTGGGCCTGTGGCTGGGGTTCCTCGCCATCGTCCTCACCGGCTGGCTGCTATCGAGATGGTTCCTCGCTGACCAACTGGCTCCGGTGGCTGCGGCCGTCCATCAGCTGGCACAACCGTCGGCGGTGCAACCGGCACCGGAGCCGCCGGCGCCAATGTTCGAGCAGTACCAGCAGAACCTGCAAAGGAACGAGCAGCGCCAGGCGCTGGAACAGGTGCGCAGTAATCCGCGCAACCTGTCCAACCCCAAGTGCCAGTTCTGGCTGCAACAGGACCAGAACGCGCCCAGCGACAAGAGCCGGGCCAATGTCCTGCAATTCTGCGAATAAACCATGAACAAACAGACCGTCCACCAATTGATTCTCGACAAGCTCAAGATTGATCTCGACATTGCCGAGCGCGCGGCGCAAACCGCGTACGAAACCGCGACCCACGAAGAAAACATCGCCGAGAACAAGTACGACACCCTTGGCCTGGAGGCGTCATACCTCGCCGCCGGGCAAGCCAGGCGCGTGGAAGAGATCCGTCAGGCGCTCGCCCTGTGCCAAGCCCTGCCGCTCAGGCCCTACGACGCGCAGCGCGGCATTACGGTCGGCACGCTGATAGGCCTGGAAGATGAGGATAGCCGCCAGCAATGGCTGTTCCTGGCTCCGGATGCGGCGGGGTTGAAAGTTTCGCTGGTAGGGCAACCGATCACGGTCATCACCCCTCGCTCGCCGCTGGGCCGGGGCCTGCTGGGCAAGTTCGAAGGGGATGAGGTGGAGATCGTGGTGGCGGGCGCCCGGCAACAGTTCGCTGTCACCGAGGCGATCTAGCAGGCTGGGACTTAGTGCACCGGAAGTTCGACACCGTCGAACAACTCTTCGAGTTCCTGCTTGTTGTGGCACTGGATGGCCTTGGCCATGACTTCGCGGGTCAGGTGCGGCGCGAATTTCTCGATGAAATCGCACATGAAACCACGCAGGAAGGTGCCGCGGCGGAAGCCGATCTTGGTCACGCTGGATTCGAACAGTTCGCTGGCATCCAGCACCACCAGGTCATTGTCGAGCTTGGTATCGACCGCCATTTTCGCCACGATGCCTACCCCCAGGCCGAGACGCACGTAAGTCTTGATCACGTCTGCGTCGGCGGCGGTGAACACCACTTTCGGGGTCAGGCCACGGTGGCTGAAGGCCTCGTCGAGCTTCGATCGGCCGGTGAAACCGAAGACGTAGGTCACGATCGGGTATTCGGCCAGGGCTTCGAGGGTCAGCTTCGGCAGCTTGGTCAACGGATGGCCCTGGGGCACGACGACGCAGCGGTTCCAGCGATAGCACGGCATCATCACCAGGTCCCCGAACAACTCCAGGGCCTCGGTGGCGATGGCGAAATCCACGGTGCCGTCAGCGGCCATCTCGGCGATCTGCATCGGCGAGCCCTGGTGCATGTGCAGCGCCACGTCCGGGTATTGCTTGATGAAATTGCTGATCACCGGAGGCAGCGCATACCGTGCCTGGGTGTGGGTGGTGGCGATCGACAGGGTGCCCTTTTTCTCGTTGGAGAACTCCTGGGCGATCTGCTTGATGCTTTCGACTTTGCGCAGGATCTCGCCAGCCGTGGTGATGATCCGCTCCCCGGCCGGAGTCACGCGAGTCAGGTGCTTGCCGCTGCGGGCGAAGACTTCCACGCCCAGTTCGTCTTCCAATAGACGGATCTGCTTGCTGATGCCGGGTTGCGACGTATAAAGGCTTTGGGCAGTAGCGGAAACGTTGAGGTCGTGGTGCGCCACTTCCCAGATGTAGCGCAGTTGTTGAAGCTTCATATGTATCCCTCAAAGCAGTTGGACGCCACGGGCATCAGCGACGGTATATAACTATATGGAAGGTTATGACAATAAATCTAGAACTTTTTATAAAAAGCCATCATTTAGCCTCACGCCTCTCCCTGGCGTCGACGTTGCATCAGCGGCACCAGATAGACTGGCACACGGGATAACTGCAATACCCGTGCAGCGGTCCGACCCAAGGGGGTCTCGCCGCTTGCCCCTTGGCAATGACTGCCTACGATCAGCAAATCGACGGAGAGTTTCGCCGCCTGCTCCAGAATGACCTGGGAAGGATCACCCTGGTAAACCCTGACCGATTTGATCAGCTTCAAGTCCTGCTGCCCCTCTCCCAGCTCCTCACGAAAGCTGTCGAGCACTCGCTGCTCGATATTGGCCATTACCGTATTCAGACCCTGGCGATGAAATTCGTTCAGCGCCTGCTCGTCGAGATAACTCTGCAACACCGATTCGGCGAACAGCCCCATCGGTTCTACCGCATGCACCACATACAACTCGGCTTCAAACGTCCGTGCCAACGCCAAGGCATGCTGCATCACATAAGGGGCGTAAAGTCCCAGGTCTGTGGCGTACAGCATCGAACGAATCATGTGACCTCCTCGCGTGCCAAGATGGCGGAGATTGATTCAGCTTAGCAGTGCCTTGGAGAGTGCGGCGTGCGGTGTAACGTCCCGAACCACGGGCACTAAGGCTTGACTTCGTTACTGATGCCATGGGGCACATGACCGGTGGCGACCACCTCGCGAGCCAGTTCGCAATGACCGGTCTGGTCGTCGAAAAAAACGTCGGCGGCGAACGCTTCAAGGAAGGCTGATTTGGTCAGGCCGCCGAGAAACAAAGACTCGTCCAGACGGATATCCCATTCACGCAGCGTCCGGATCACCCGCTCATGGGCCGGAGCCGAACGGGCCGTGACCAGCGCCGTGCGAATGGGGCAGGCGTCCTCGGGAAACTCGCGCTGCAACGCATTGAGCGCCGCAAGGAAGCCCTTGAATGGCCCGCCTCGCAGCGGTTCGCGAGCCGCCTGACGCTCGCTGGCCTGGAACGCTTCCAGGCCGCCGGCCTGATAGACACGCTCCGATTCATCGGAAAACAGCACCGCATCGCCATCGAAGGCAATGCGCAGTTCCTCGCTGGCGGCGCGGCTGGCCCCACCCGACAAGATAGTCGCCGCGGCAAACCCCGCGTCCAAGGCACTGCGCACGTCTTCAGCATGGGTGGACAAAAACAGGTCGCAGCCGAACGCCTTGAGGTAGGGATAAGGACTGCGACCGCCGACGAACGCTGCCCGCGAGATCGCCAGGCCGTAATGGTGAATCGAGTTGAAAACGCGAAGGCCGGTGTCGGCGCTGTTGCGCGAAACCAGGATCACCTCGACCCGGGCACGCCCCAGGTGCTCGTTGAGGTTCAACAGTTTTTGCACCAGGGCGAACGCATCCCCGGGCGCCAGGACTTCGTCTTCGTGCTCGATCTGGTACTGCCGATAGGCTTCGACACCACTCGACAGATACACCTTGTGGCTTTCACTCAGGTCGAACAAAGCCCGCGACGAAATCGCCAGCACCAGTTTGTCGTCGATGTTATTTGCCATGTCGCTCCCCCTTCGTCGGCTCAGCGGTTACGCCGATCCATGAACGCCAGCGTCTGATACAAGGCTTCGATCTTAGGCAGTTCGCACCCCGCCGCTTTCGCTGCCGCCAACGGCCGACCGTAAATTGCCTCCAGTTCCAATGGGCGTCGGTGGGCGTAGTCGTGATGCATGCTCGGCCAGTAGTCGGGCATCTTCTCGGTCATGCTGAACAGGTACTCGGCGTAGCCCGGCGCGATGTGATGGCCGCAGGCTTGCGCACCGCATACCACCTCGCCCATCAGCGCCTGGATCAAGCCGCGACTGTCGACATCAGCCATCAACGGCGTGGTACTGGCGCCCAGCAGGACTGACAGACCGTTGTACGGCACGTTCCACACCAGTTTCTGCCAGCGGGCCTGTTGCAGGTCAGGCATCGCCTGGGAATCGATACCGGCGGTACGAAACAATGTCGTCGCCTCTTCGACAATCGCCATGCGTTCCGCCTGGTCGCTACCAGGTCCACTGTGATAACCGATATTGACCGCGCCGAGAGCCTGGTGGGCGACGACCCCAGGGCCGACGCGGTGCACGCAGACCAGGCACAGGCCGCCGAGCAGATGCAGCGAATCGGGGAGCAAAGGTCGCAGATCGTCTTCGACATCGAGGCCATTTTGCAGCAGCAGGACTCTCGCCCCCTTGGCACCGGCCTGGATGATGGCCGGGGCCAGGTCGGCGTTGCTGGTGGTCTTGGCACCGACCAGCAACCAGTCACAGGGCGGCATATCGGCCGCCGAGCGATATGCCTGGACCGGGTTGAGGGTCAGCGCGCCGTGCACCGCGCTGTCGACCTGCAAGCCGTGTTCGGCCACCGCACCGAACTCGCTGCGCAGCAAAAAGTGCACGTCATAACCGGCACGTGCCAGCATCACCCCATAGAATCCGCCGATCGCACCGGTGCCGATCATTCCGATCCGCGGTTTAGCGCCTGCCTGCATCTTTGCAACTCCTCTGGTAAACGGCCCTGCACACTATCAGCGTGAGCGGCATGGCATGCAATCTCCATTACATCCGCTAACGAATCTGTTGCAGGCCCGCCTCGAAGGCTTCTTACCCAGCCAATAGGGCATTAAACCCGACCTTGCCCATTGTCGAGCGGCCTCGTAACGCGATAAGGTTCGGCTCCCCGGCGCGCTTAATATCCGCTGTGCACCGCCGCGCGGGGATCGCTGGCGGCCGGCACCCGTGACCTGACGAGTAACACGATGGCTGATTTACCGATCAATGACCTTAACGTCGCCTCCAACGAGACCCTCATCACGCCTGACCAACTCAAGCGTGATATCCCCCTGAGCGACGCTGCCCTGCGCACCGTGACCAAAGGCCGGGAAGTCATCCGCAACATTCTCGACGGCACCGATCATCGCCTGTTCGTGGTCATCGGGCCCTGCTCGATCCATGACATCAAGGCCGCCCACGAATACGCCGAGCGCCTGAAAGTCCTGGCTGCGGAAGTGTCCGACACCTTGTACCTGGTGATGCGGGTGTATTTCGAGAAGCCTCGGACCACAGTCGGCTGGAAAGGCCTGATCAACGACCCGTACCTGGATGACTCCTTCAAGATCCAGGATGGCCTGCACATCGGTCGGCAGTTGCTGCTGGACCTGGCGGAAATGGGGCTGCCCACCGCCACCGAAGCCCTGGACCCGATCTCCCCGCAATACTTGCAGGACCTGATCAGTTGGTCGGCCATCGGTGCGCGCACCACCGAATCCCAGACCCACCGCGAGATGGCTTCCGGCCTGTCCTCGGCCGTAGGCTTCAAGAACGGCACCGATGGCGGCCTTACCGTGGCGATCAACGCCCTGCAATCGGTTTCCAGCCCCCACCGCTTCCTAGGTATCAACCAGGAAGGCGGCGTGTCGATCGTGACCACCAAGGGCAACGCCTACGGCCACGTGGTACTGCGCGGTGGCAACGGCAAGCCGAACTACGATTCGGTCAGCGTCGCGCTGTGTGAACAGGCACTGAACAAGGCGAAGATCAAGCCGAACATCATGGTCGACTGCAGCCACGCCAACTCCAACAAGGACCCAGCGCTGCAGCCGCTGGTGATGGAAAACGTCGCCAACCAGATCCTGGAAGGCAACCAGTCGATCATCGGCCTGATGGTCGAAAGCCACTTGAACTGGGGCTGCCAGGCGATCCCGAAAGACCTCGCCGATTTGCAGTACGGCGTTTCCATCACCGATGCCTGCATCGACTGGAGCGCTACCGAGAACACCCTGCGCAGCATGCACGCCAAGCTCAAGGATGTACTGCCGAAGCGCCAGCGCATCTGATCGGCCCGCTTTAGCTCACAAAAAAACACCGCATAAAAAAACGCCGGGCTCTTCAGCCCGGCGTTTTTTATGGGAAATCGTTTTTTTCAGAGCTTCGCCGCATGCCTCTGGTGACGCTCCATGTAGCGCTCCACGTAGGAACAGGACGGGATCACCGTGTAGCCCATTTCCTCGGCGTATTGCAGCGCCCGTTCTGTCAGCGCCGCCGCAATGCCCCTGCCGCGCAAGGCGTTGGGCACGAAGGTGCGATAGATATCCAGGGTCTGCTTGCCCAGGTCCATATAGGTCAGATACGCACGATGACCGTCCACATTGGTCTCGAACTGATGACCAGCCTGGTCATGGTGGATGGACAACGCCTCGCTCATCACTACTCCTCGCGGGTCTGAATGCTGACCCCTACCTTACCGATGTTTTTCCGGCGAAGGAACAACTACGCCACCCCGTGCCTTCCTGGTCACCGAGCGCCAAAACCGAACCGCTCAAACCCGAGCACGTCGTGAATAGTAGGCACCAATGACGCAAATGCTCAAGGCACGCCTGTCATCGAAGGGGTAAACCTCGTCGGGTTTATCGATTGAGCGCCATCGTCGCGCTGTAATCGGTCACGGTGCAATAGCTGAACATCGCCAGTTGTTGAGTCTTGAGACGAGCGTGCGCAGTTAAAGTCACCGCCCAATACCAATAAAGATGCTTGGGCGCCTGCGCAAAAAATGAACAAAAGTATAGGTTAATCAATAAGCAACGACGTTAGCGCAAGCCGAAAGAGTTCAACCGCTAACGGAACTTTTTTTCAGCCGCGCGCTCCAGTCAGGGGCTTGACGCTGTGTTTTTTTTCAACGACCCAACAGAAAAGTTGCTCGAAAAAGAATCACCGCCTACAATTTTTTTGCTTCTTGCGCTACGTCAGTTTACTTACTACAAGTAATGGGTAGTATGTACGCCGGCTAACTCCCCAGTCTGGGGAGCAGTCCACAATAGAAAGTCCTTGAAGGGGAACACGATGAACAACGTTCTGAAATTCTCTGCTCTGGCCCTGGCCGCAGTTCTGGCTACCGGTTGCAGCAGCGCATCCAAAGAAACCGAAGCACGTCTGACTGCTACCGAAGACGCAGCAGCTCGCTCCCAGGCTCGTGCAGACGAAGCCTACCGTAAAGCTGATGAAGCTCTGGCTGCTGCTCAAAAAGCACAACAGACTGCTGACGAAGCTAACGAGCGTGCTCTGCGCATGCTGGAAAAAGCTAGCCGCAAGTAATAGTCCCTCGGGATTGTTATCGAGCCGACCCATCGTTGGGTCGGCTTTTTATTGCCCGGTGTTTTCCAGGCAATAAAAAACCCGCCGGCATTGTGAAACGCCGGCGGGTTGCTTCAGGTTCTCTTATTGCTGCAGGTCGATCGGTGCACTCGACACCATCGGTGCCGACGTATTCGGCACGGCGACTTCTACCGGCAGGCCATCTTCGGCAGCCACGACGTCCCGCACCACATCCCAGTTCATGCGCTGATTGCTGGTGATGTCCTCACGCTTGAGCATCGCATTGATCACAGCGGTGTGCTTGTCCACCACCGACGGGTTGCCCTTGTCGTCCAGCGGCGTATGAGCTTCCAGATACACCTTGCCGCCGCTCACGCCCAGCTTGTACGGGTCGTTGATAATCCGCACCGACGTCCCCACCGGCACCATGCCGGCCATTTCCAGGACGTTGTTGTTGAACATCCGGAAGCAACCGTGGCTGGTACGCATGCCGATGCCGAACTTCTTGTTCGAACCATGGATCAGATAGCCCGGCGTACCCAGGGTGAACTTGAACGGCCCCAGCGGGTTATCGGGACCGGCCGGCACCACATTTGGCAGCGGGTCACCGTCGGCAGCATGTTCGGCCTTGATCGAGGCTGGTGGGGTCCAGGTCGGGTTTGGCGTCTTGGCGATGATGCTGGTATGGGCGATTGGCGAACCCCAGCCCTCACGACCAATCCCCAGCGGGAAGGTGTAGACCACGTTCCGGCCTTTGGGGAAGTAGTAGAGGCGGTATTCGGCAAGGTTGATCACGATGCCCTCCCGCGGACCTGGCGGCAGGATGAAGCGGGTCGGCAGCACGATTTCAGTACCTGCGCCCGGCAACCAGGGATCGACCCCCGGGTTGGCGGCGACCATCTCGCTGTAACCCAGGTCATAGGTGGTGCCCAGGTCAGCGAAGGTGTCTTCGTATTTGGCCTTGATCACCTGCACCTGGCCGACAATGTCTTCACCCGGCGGTGGCAAAGGCAGCTCCAATGCGGCAACGGGCCCCGCCATACACAGGGCGGCAAGTGACAGGCAGCGGGCGACGGCAGGCAAGCGCGGCAACATCCGGGAAATCCTTCGCAGATCGAACAAGGGTATGAAAACGGCGATTGTACACTGCCGCCCATTAATTCGGGGAGGTTGGCAATGAGCGTCCGATATGCAGCATTACTTCTGGCGCCCACAAGATTGGCTCCCACCACAGAAGTCATCCTTCGGAGTTGGGCAATTACAACTCGAACCGTAGCTCAGGCCAGATCGGCGACGTGCCACGCTTCTGGGATTCCAGGATCGCCCGGCACAATGAGCACAGGCGATGGTCCTGGAAAATCTTGCGATCAACCCCTGACCAGCGCGGCTGTGCCGGGAGCAGGCTGCCACAGAGGGTCCGATCGGCCGAGCCGCCAAGCTCCAGTTGGCGTGTCACCAGATGCACCCGCACTTCCTGGCAGGCGAATAGGTCCAACTGCTCGTCAGGCTCGATCAGTTGGTAGGCAAACAAAGACCAGGCGGGACGCGGCATCGGGGGCTCCAAATCGGGGGCGCCACATTAGCCGAAAGCCCGCCTGTAGAAAAGCGTCAAAGCAGCGGTTTCAGCGTCGGCCAGACATTTTCCAGCAACTTGCCCTGGGCGGCGACGGACGGGTGCAATCCGTCGCCCTGCATCATCCCCTCTACGCCACCGATATCCTTGAGAAAAAACGGTACCAACGGCACTTTCTTCTCCTCGGCCAGGGTGCTGTAGACCCGGGCAAAGGCATCGGTGTAGCGCCGTCCGTAATTGGGCGGCAGTTGCATGCCCAGCAGCAGCACCTTCGCACCGCTGGCGCGGGAGCTGTCGATCATCGCTGCAAGGTTTTGTTGCAATTGCGTTGGCGGCTGTCCGCGCAAGCCATCGTTGCCGCCAAGCTCGAGGATCACCAGGTCCGGCTTATGGGCCGCAAGCAGCGCTGGCAGCCGCGCCTGGCCTCCTGCGCTGGTATCGCCACTGATGGAGGCATTGACCACTTTATCGTCAAAACCCTCGGCCTTGAGCCGTTGTTCGAGCAAAGACACCCAGCCTTGCCGGGTATCCAGGCCGAAAGCCGCGCTGATACTATCGCCAACGATCAGGACTGTACCCGCCGCTGCGCTCTGGGCCATGCACATCAAGGCCAGGCCAGCACTCAAAAACCACACACGCATCGGATTCTCCATGGGCTCAAGCATTCTCACCGCGACGGACCTTAGCAAAGTGGTTACCAGCGCGGAAGGTGAACTGACCATCCTGCACGAACTCAGCCTGGAACTGAACAAAGGCGAAAGCCTGGCCATCGTCGGCGCGTCCGGCTCCGGGAAATCCACCTTGCTGGGCCTGTTGGCCGGCCTCGACCTGCCCAGCAGTGGTGAAGTGACCCTCGCCGGGCAGGCCCTCAGCACCCTGGACGAAGACCAGCGGGCCCGAATCCGTGCCGAACATGTCGGTTTTGTCTTCCAGTCGTTCCAGTTGCTCGACAGCCTCAACGCGTTGGAAAACGTCATGCTGCCGCTGGAGCTGGACGGTCGCAAGGATGCCCGCGAACGCGCCACGCAACTGCTCCAGCGCGTCGGCCTGGGCCAGCGCCTGGCCCACTCGCCCCGCCAGCTCTCGGGCGGCGAACAGCAACGCGTGGCCATCGCCCGCGCCTTTGCCGCCGAACCCGACGTGCTGTTTGCCGACGAACCCACCGGCAACCTCGACAGCCACACTGGCGAACGCATCAGCGACCTTCTGTTCGAGTTGAACAAGGAACGCGGCACGACCCTGGTGCTGGTCACCCATGATGAACGCCTGGCCCATCGCTGCCGGCGCCTGATCCGCCTTGAAGCCGGCCAGATGGTCGCCCCCCTGGAGCCTTGATGGCACGCTTGCCGCTGTTGCGCCTGTTCAGTCTCGCTGTCCGCCAATTGCTGCGCGATGCCCGCGCCGGCGAATTGCGGGTATTGTTTTTTGCCTTGCTGGTGGCCGTGGCGGCGAGTACCGCCATCGGTTATTTCGGCGCCCGTCTCAATGGCGCCATGATGATGCGCGCCACCGAATTCCTCGGCGCCGACCTGCTGCTCGAAGGCAGCGCGCCCGCCCGTCCGGAGCAGATCCGCAGCGGCACCGAATTGGGCCTGGAGCATGCTCGGGTAGTGGAGTTCTCCAGCGTCGTCGCCACCGATAACGGTATCCAGCTGTCCAGCGTCAAGGCTGCCGACGATCCCTACCCACTGCGCGGCGAACTGAAAAGCGCCCCGGCCCCTTTCGCTCCGGAAGAACCCGGCGGACGTCCGAACCCTGGCGAGGCCTGGGTCGAAGCCCGGCTGTTGACGGCACTGGACCTGGAGATCGGAGACAGCATCGATGTCGGCAACAAGACTTTGCGCCTGGCCCGGGTACTGACCTATGAGCCCGATCGCGCCGGCAACTTCTACAGCCTCACCCCACGGGTGCTGATCAATCTCAAGGACCTGGACGCCACCGGCGTGGTGCAACCCGGCAGCCGCGTCAGTTATCGCGATCTGTGGCGCGGCCCGGCGCCGGCGCTGCAAACCTATCGCGACCTGATCAAGCCGGGCCTCGAGGCCCACCAGCGCTTGCAGGACGCCCGCGATGGCAACCGGCAGATCGGTGGCGCCTTGGGCAAGGCCGAACGCTACCTGAACATGGCCAGCCTGGTAGCGGTGTTGCTGTCCGGCGTCGCCGTTGCACTTTCGGCCAACCGCTTTGCCACCCGACGCTTCGACGCCAGCGCCCTGCTGCGCTGCCTGGGTCTGTCGCGACGGGAAACCATGGTGTTGTTCAGCCTGCAACTGGCGACTCTGGGCCTGCTGGCCAGCATCAGTGGTGCGCTGCTGGGCTGGGTCGCGCAGTTAGGCCTTTTCGCCTTGCTGCACGACCTGCTGCCCACCACCGTACCGGCGGGGGGCCTGT
The DNA here is from genome assembly GCF_001269755.1 of Pseudomonas sp. Q12-87. Taxonomy (NCBI): domain Bacteria; kingdom Pseudomonadati; phylum Pseudomonadota; class Gammaproteobacteria; order Pseudomonadales; family Pseudomonadaceae; genus Pseudomonas; species Pseudomonas sp. Q12-87. Next base: position 68,853 of record NZ_LHVI01000024.1, read on the forward strand.
TGCCGGCATTCGCCGGAGTCGGTACCGGGCTGGTGGCGCTGGCGGGGTTCGCCCTGCCACCGCTGGCCGCGCTGGGCCGGGTGCCACCGCTGCGCGTGCTGCGCCGGGACATGCTGCCGATCCCGTCCAGCACGTGGATGGTCTACGGTGCCGCGCTGGCCGCCCTCGGCCTGATCATGTGGCGCCTGAGCCTGGACCTGGTCCTCACCTTCGCGCTGCTGGGGGGCGGTGTCATCGCCGCACTGGTGCTCGGCGGCCTCTTGCTGCTGTTGCTCCAGAGCCTGCGCCGGCTGCTGGCCCGCTCTGCCCTGCCCTGGCGGCTGGGCCTCGGGCAACTGCTGCGCCACCCCCTTGCGGCGGCCGGCCAGGCCCTGGCGTTCGGCCTGATCCTGCTGTCCATGGCGTTGATCGCGCTGTTGCGCGGCGAGTTACTGGACACCTGGCAGAACCAGTTGCCCAAAAATGCCCCGAACTATTTCGCCCTGAACATCCTGCCCAACGACAAGCAGGCCTTCACTGACAAGCTGCTGGCGCTGTCGGCACAATCGGCACCGCTGTACCCCGTAGTGCCAGGGCGGCTCATCAGCATCAACGGCGAACCCGCCACGGAATTTGTCACCAAGGACTCAGCGGGTGACCGGGCCCTCCAACGCGACCTGAGCCTGACCTGGGCGGCCGATCTGCCGGCGGGCAACGTCGTCACCGCCGGGACTTGGTGGCAGCAACAACCGGCGGATGATATTCCCGGGGTTTCGGTGGAAGGCAAAGTGGCTGAAAACCTCAAGATCAAGCTTGGCGACCGTCTGATGTTCAGCGTTGGCGGCGTCAACCGGGAAGCGAAGGTCACCAGCCTGCGGGAGATCAACTGGGATAACTTCCAACCCAACTTCTTCATGATTTTCCAGCCGGGCACGCTGAAGGACCTGCCGGCTACCTACCTCACCAGCTTCTACCTGGCGGCGGGCCACGACCAGCAGATTGTCGACCTGTCCCGGGCCTTCCCGGCAGTGACGATCCTGCAGGTCGAAGCCCTGCTTGAACAACTGCGCAGCATCCTCGCCCAGGTGACCCTGGCCGTTGAATATGTGTTGCTGTTTGTACTGGCGGCAGGAATGGCGGTGCTGTTTTCCGGCCTGCAGGCAACCCTCGACGAGCGGATTCGCCAAGGTGCGCTGCTGCGGGCACTCGGCGCCGGGCGAGCATTGCTGGTGAAGGCGCGGCGTATCGAGTTTGGCCTGCTGGGGGCAGTCAGCGGCTTGCTCGCAGCCCTGGGTTCGGAACTGGTCAGCCTGGTGCTCTACCGCTATGCCTTCGACCTGCCTTGGCATCCGCATCCGTGGCTATTGGCATTACCGTTGGTGGGCGCGCTGCTGATCGGCGCGGCCGGAGTGTTTGGCACTCGTCGAGCGCTCAATGCCAGCCCGCTGACAGTATTGCGCGAGGGTTGATAGACTCCCGGCTTCGCTATCACAAGAAGTTGCCATGAGCCGTTATCGCCCACCCCGCACCGCCGGCACCGCGCTGATCACCCCTGAGGGTGAGGCGCGGATGCGTGCTGAATTCCATGAGCTGTGGCATGTGCGCCGTCCTCAAGTGACCCAGGCGGTCAGCGAGGCAGCGGCCCAGGGCGACCGGTCGGAAAATGCCGAGTACACCTACGGCAAGAAAATGCTGCGGGAAATCGACAGCCGCGTGCGCTTCCTCACCAAGCGCCTCGAGGCGCTCAAGGTGGTCAGCGAAAAACCCAGCGATCCGAACAAGGTTTACTTCGGCGCCTGGGTCACTGTCGAAGACGAAGATGGCAAGGAGTCACGCTACCGCATTGTCGGCCCGGACGAACTGGATTTGAAGCAGAACCTGATCAGTATCGATTCACCATTGGCACGGGCGCTGATCGGCAAGGCCTTGGACGCGGAAGTCAGCGTCCAGACGCCTACCGGAGAAAAGCGGGTCTACATCGTGGATATCACTTACCCGTAATCGGCAGCTTCAGCGGCGAGTAATCAAACCCTGGCGTGCGACACGGGTCAGTTGCCGAATCATCTCGGGAGCGTCCGCCGCACTGGGAGACTGGATAACAGCCAAGTCAAAACTGTCATTGGCAAAACGGGCCAGGGACTCGCCGTCGTCTACGAACTGGATCAGGAAAGCAGCGGGCCCGTGGTTGCGTCGCGGCCAGCCGTCGAGATATCGCAAGAGCGTGGGCTGGTGGGTGCCGCCCAGGAGAATTTTCGGGTTGCGTTGCACAAGGTCCGCCGTGATCGGCGCAAGACGTACGAGGGGGTTGAGTGCATTCATAGTGTCGTGTCTCTGCCTCAAAAGTCTGCATGGCAGGTGAGAGGCAACACCGAACCAGCGCTTTAGCGGTATTTCGAAGCCCTGTTGTTCCGGCTTCTATCGGCAACTGAGATGAGTCACCTGGCGCCCCGCAAGTAGCTGTTTAAATCGGCGCATGGGCGGCATCCTAGAGAAGCTGACCGGCCGGTGTCAAGAATCGCCACACACGAAAAAGGCCCGTACCAGACGGGCCTTCAGCTGAAAATCTGCGATCAGTTGGCGATGGCGCGATCGACCGACAGCTTGCCAGCCCCTTCGATCAGCACGGCAATGCTGCCTGCCAGCAGTGCCAGGGCAAATTCATAACCGTTGTTGGCCATGAACAGGCCGTTGCCGATGTGCACGGAGAAGATCGCCACCAGTGACAGGAAGGCCAGGCCCAGCGCCGCCGGACGGGCCAGCAGGCCGATGATCAGTGCCACCCCGGCGAAGAACTCGGTACCGCCCGCCAGTGTTGCCATCACGTATCCTGGCGTCAGCCCGATGCTTTCCATCCACTGTGCCGTCCCCGCCAAGCCGTAGCCACCGAACAGGCCGAAGAGTTTCTGCGAGCCGTGGGCAGCGAAAATGATCCCGACGACGATGCGCAGGACAGTCAGGCCATAGCCAGCACGGGTAAACAATACTTTGTTGATCAAGGCGCTCATGCAGGGTCATCCAAGTGTGTGGTTGTTGCGGCCATACTAATCGAAATTTTTTGTGCTAACAGCGCAATTATTGCGACATACCAATCAACTTAATCGATCACTTACGCAGCGCAACCTTTTGCTCCGTGGGCTCCAGCGACTCACGCTCTCGATCAAATGCCAGATAATACTTATTCACACTATTAACGTAGCTGACCGCGCCCATTCCCACCTGCTCCATGGCAATGCGTTCAACCTGGAAGAACCACTGGTTAGGGTTCAAGCCGCGTCGCCGGGCTTCGGCACGCATGCCTTGGACGCGCTCGGGCCCCATGTTGTAGGCCGCCAGGACGAACGCCATGCGTTCGCGCTCGTTGAGCTTGGGGCTGGCGAAGAATTTGCGGCGGATCATGGCCAGGTACTTGGCGCCGGCCTGCACGTTGGCATCCAGGTTCTGGATGTTATCCACCCCGACCCGCTGGGCCGCCGAAGGGGTGATCTGCATCAGGCCGGTGGGGCCTGAGCCACTGCGGGCGCTGGGTTGCAGGGCCGATTCCTTGAAGGCTAGGGCCGCCAGGTTAAGCCAGTCCATGCCTTGGGCATCGGCATGCTTTTGCAGCACCGGACGCAGTTTCTCCAGGCGCTGTCGATCGGCTCGGGCCAAGGGATAATGGACCTGATACAAGCGGCGGTAGATGCGCAGGAACGCTGCGTCCTGGTTGGACGGTGCCTTGTAGGTCGCCAGGAAGCGGTCGATGCTTGCCCGCAGCATGCCTGCGTCGCGACGCACGAACCAAGATTCGTCGCCTGGTTCGCCGATCGGCACCTGACGGTCCAGGCGCAGCTTGGAAAGGATCTTGCCCCAGCGTTCGGCAATCGGTTGTTCGACGATCGTCAGGTGGAAGATCCCGCCCTGGACCATCTCCAGTACGTCCTCCACCGCCAGAGTGGGATCGACCCACTCGACCTTCACCGGTGGCAACTTGAGCAGCGCCAATTTCTGATTGATCTGGCTCACCGCGTCCCCCGCCGCGCTGCCGTTGGGCAGCGCCAGGGTCTTGCCGGAAAGCTGCTCCAGGCGGGTGTAGCGTTTTTCCCCCTTGATGCCCACTAGCAGCAACGGCACGTTGGTACGGATCGGATCGCTGGCACTGACCGCCTGCCCGGCCTGGGGCTGGAGCAACTCACCGGGCGCGACGAGGTCGCCCTCCCCGCGCTGCAAGGCACCGAGCAACTGGTCCTTGGCCATGGGAATGATCTTGAGCGTAATTTGCTGGCCGTCTTGGGCATGGCCATTGAGGTATTGCTCGAAGGCACGCAGCCGGTGGTATTCGACGCCAATGGGCTCGCCCTGGACTTCACCGGAGCTGTTGCGGCTCTGATTGACCAGCACTTTCAATACCCGGCTGCTGCGGATCTGCGCCAGGTCGCGCGTAGCGCCGGGCGCAACGGTCTGCAGCGGTCCGGGCAGGCGTGCTTCGGCCAGCATTGGCAGCAGCAGCGAACAACACAGCAGTAGCAACACCTGGGGACGTGTCATCCACTCTCCGGAAGGAATACTGCCGACCGCCTCGTTGAAAATTGAGACTGAGTCGACAGAAACAGAGCGCTTTAGGCGCTGAAAAAGTGCGGAAGACTGGCACAGTGATGGCTTTTATACCAATCCAATGTGTCTCGCGGCCTTAACAGACAGCCTCAACCCGTTGTAGTTCTTGGCTTTTCTTATAAATCTACAGCTCTGATATGCTTTCCAGCCTTTGGGCCGAGGTAGCACCATGCAACTCATCGATATCGGCGTCAACCTGACCAACCCCAGTTTTGCCGATAAACACCAGGCGGTGCTTGAGCGCGCCCATGAAGCCGGGGTCTGCCAACTGGTCCTGACGGGCACCAGCATCGAGGGCAGCGAGCAGGCCCTGGCGCTGTGCGAACGCCTCGACAACAGCACCGAGCGGCTATTTTCCACTGCCGGTATCCATCCCCACAGCGCCAGTGAATGGACGGCTGACAGCGCCAGGCACCTCAAGGACTTGCTCAGGCAAAGCCCAGTCCGTGCGGTGGGGGAATGCGGACTGGATTTCAACCGGGACTTTTCTCCCAGGCCGCAACAGGAGAAAGTCCTGGAGCAACATCTGGCCTTGGCGGTGGAATTGCAGTTGCCGGTTTTCCTCCATGAACGAGACGCCGACCAGCGCCTGTTGGAAATCCTCCGGGAGTTTCGCGACCAATTGCCAGCGGCGGTGGTGCACTGTTTTACCGGCGAAAAAAAGGCCCTGTTCAACTATCTCGACCTGGACTTGCACATCGGCATCACGGGCTGGATCTGCGACGAGCGCCGGGGCACGCATCTGCACCCATTGGTGCGCGAAATTCCCCGTGGCCGGCTGATGCTCGAAAGCGACGCTCCATACCTGCTACCCCGCACACTGCGGCCCAAACCCAAGAATGGTCGCAACGAGCCGGCCTATCTGCCGGAGGTTTTGCGCGAGGTGGCCTTGCACCGGGGCGAAACCCAGGAAGACCTGGCGGCTCACAGCACCGCCTGCGCCCGGGCATTTTTCGGGTTGCCTTCAATCTCCTGATTGCCCCCCTGTGGGAGCGAGCCTGCTCGCGATAGCGGAGTATCAGGCGATACACATGCTAGCGGATCAACCGTCATCGCGAGCAGGCTCGCTCCCACAGGGGTAGTACTGCTGTGTCTGTTGACACGCGTCAACATTCAGGTCCTCAGGTAGCGGCACAATACTGGCACCTTGCCAATGCTGTTTCCGCTATCAGAGAAGACCTTCCATGGGTGCCTGGCTTAGCAATATCTCGCTGAAGTACAAATTCTGGGCGGTCAATGCGGTCGCCTTTGTTACCACGTTATTGCTGGTGCTCTATGCCGTGCACCTGGAGCAACAAGCGCGCAACCACGCGGCCCAGGCGAACGCCCAGGCCCAGGCACATTTGCTCGCAGCCTGGCCTGTCGGGCAGGCGCTGCCCAAGTCTGGCTATCTCTTGCCACTCCAACACGATCAAGTCCCCGTGTTCAACGGACAGCCGCTGCCTTCGCTGGCACCGGCCCAGGGCTGGGTCGAACTCAATGCCAGCCTGCTGTTCGGCGATGATCCGCTGCTGGGCGCCGAAGTGATCCGTCGAGGCGACGGCCAACAGCTTGCGGTGCTGGCCCAAGGCGCCAGCCTGAGCCAGGTGTTTGCCGAGCGCTTCAGCCGATACGCCGTGGCCGTGTTCGTTTTGATGCTGGCAATGCTGGGGGCCTCGCAATTGCTCATCCGCTTTTTGCTCAGCCAACTCAACACGCTGAAAGACGTCATGCTGCATGTGGAAAAAACCGGTGACTTGTCTGCCCGCGTGCCCCTGGCCTGCAAGGACGAAGTGGGGCAGATGGCGGCGGCGTTCAACGCCATGCAAGCTGGCTACCAACGTGTGGTCGATACCGTCGCCAGCACGGCCCGGCAACTGGACAGTGGCGCGGCGCGCCTGGCGTCGAGCATGAATGACGTGCGTCACGGCATGCTCGGCCAACAGAGCGAAACCGATCAGGCGGCCACGGCGATCAACGAAATGTCCGCCACGGTTCATCACATCGCCCAGCATGCCGGTGCCACCCGCGACCTGTCGAAAACTGCTGACACCCTGGCCGGCAATGGCCGCGAGGTGGTCAGTCGCGTGCAACAGTCGATCACGGGGCTGTCCTGCGGCGTGCAGCAGACCGCCGAAATGATCCAGCGCCTGGCCGAAGACAGCCAGAAGATCAACGGCGTGGTCAATGTAATCCACAGCATCGCTGAACAAACCAATCTGCTGGCCCTTAACGCCGCCATCGAAGCGGCGCGGGCTGGGGAAATGGGCCGGGGCTTTGCCGTGGTCGCCGACGAGGTGCGCAACCTGGCCAAGCGGGTGCAGTCGTCCACGGATGAAATCACCACCATGATCGCGGCGCTGCAAGCCGGAACCCGGGATGCGGTGGATTTCATGCAGGAAAGCTCATTCAAGGCCGACGATTGCGTGCAACAAGCCCATGAGGCCGGCGAGGCACTGGAGCAAATTACCAGTGCGGTGGCGCAGATGCGTGAAAGCAATACACAGATCGCTGTCGCCGCCGAGCAGCAAAGCCATGTCGCCGAGGAGATGAACCGGGCGGTGGTGAGTATTCGCGACGTGACCGAAAACACCGTGCGCCAAACGGTGGACTCGGCCACCACCAGCCATGAATTGGCCACGTTGGCCGGTGAGTTGAGCAAGGCGATCGGGCAGCTGAAGCTTTAGGACCTTGGCCTGCTCAAGTTCACTGTGGAGAGGGAAAAATGGCTATGACCCCCTATCGCGTCAATAGCCAACCGCGATTCGCCGCCCTGCCCGGGCAGGCCTATTCTTGGGTTATTCGGTTTCATGAACTTAAGGAACAGCATCATGGGCAAACGTCACCCCAACCTTGCGGCCTGGCAATGGCGCGCCTACCCTGACAATCATCGCCACCCCACCAACCTGGTGTTGCACCTGATTGCCGTGCCGCTGTTCATCATCGCGTTTCTGCTGATTGTGTCCGGGGTGTTCAGCCTGAGCCTGGCCGATGTCGCCATCGGCATCATCGGCCTGGTCGCGGCACTTGGCTTGCAGCGCCACGGACATAGCCTCGAGGCCCAGGCCAGCGAACCATTCAGTGACCGCAAAGACGCGGTGTCACGGCTGATGGTGGAACAGTTCCTGACCTTTCCCCGATTCTTGCTCAGCGGTCGCTGGTGGCGCGCCTGGCGGGATCGCCACCGTCACTGATCAGTGGGATACAAGCTTTAGCCGAAGATCGTGACTGTCTGCCGACTCATGGCAATCAAGCGGTCATCGGCACTCCAGAACTTCGCGGCAACGTGGCCGTAGCCGTCCTGGGCGTGCTCGATTTCGGCCAGGTATTTGCACCAGTCCAGAGTGGTGAGCTCCAGCAATGGCTGGACAAACTCGATGGTCCAGGTGAGCGTACTGCCCGGGGCCATTTGCGTGAGGTGCGGCAGCAACGCCGGTGGCCAGGCGTCCACCAACGCGAGGATATGGCTTTCGTTCAACGGCTCCTCTTTCACGTCGCCGCGCAAGCGCACCCAGCCGCCCATGCTGCGGGACTTGTTGCCGGTGAACGGCAGGCCACCGACGCTCCAGCGCATCGCCAGATGGCGCATGAACTCCGGCGTGCCCCCTTTGATGTAGGGCAGCTCCTGGCATTGCTCCACGCTTTTGAATTCCGGTGCGGGGTCGGCCTGCACCGCCACCACCGAGCCACGCGATGCGCCAAAGCTGCCTTGCACCACGGTCACTACCTGGCCGTTCTGCACCGCGCGCCCTAGTACCTGGCTCACCGCCTTGCCTTCTCGCAACACGTCGACTTCGAAACTGACCGGCACATCGGGCGCCACCGGGCCGACAAACGTGATCGCCAGCGAACGCACCGGGCGATCCGCCGGTACCCGGGCCCGCATCGCTTCATATTGCAGCGCCGCCACCAAGCCACCAAAACTGGCGCGGCCCTGGCCCCATTCGGGCGCGATAACCACGGCATCTGGCTGCCGACGCACGGCATCGATCAAATCGGAAAAGCGCATGGCGACCTCGAAGGCAACAGAAAAAAGGATGAAGGAATCTTAACCAGCCCCGGCCAGCGGCACAGCGCTCATTCCGGCCAAAGAGGCTGACAGATAAGCCGCAGTTTTAAATCCACCCCTAATCGACTGTGGGAGCGGGCTTGCTCGCGAATACGGTGGGTCAGTCAGAACTGTATGAACTGATCTATCCCATTCGCGAGCAAGCCCGCTCCCACATGAATCTGTGCAGGATTCAGGATCTGAAGCAACTCGCAATCAGCTTGTCGAGGACCTTATCGGATTTGTCCTCGGCTTTTTCCATGGTGCGCTGCCAGATTGGCACACACGATTGCAGATCAGTTTCTTCCTCGGCCTTGGCGAGCCATTGCCAGCAATCGTGCCAGTCACCCAGCGCGGCCTGGGCAGACTTGAGCCGTGGCAAGGCAGCTTCGGGCAGGCGGTCGAGTTCGGGATAGGCTTCGATGGCGTAGCGCACGCGCTTGATCAACAAGCGCAACCGGTGACGGTCGTGGGCCGGATCATGCAGGGCTTCGCCGAGTTGTTTCCATTGTTTGCCCAGGCGCTTCTCGATGCGCTTGCGCAACCCCTTGAGCAATCCTTCGCGCTGGGCGGCGCGGATGAAGCGTGGGAACGCGTCCAGGATCATCAACAACTGCGCCAGTTGCGCACTGGCGGCCACGCGGGGATAAGCGTCGGCCATCTGCACTCGACGGCGTTGTGCTGCGTCGTTCTTGCCATGCTGCTCAAGGTAGGCCGCGAGCACCTCCCGATCGCGCAGAGGCGTGGTCAGGGCGCCGACCGCCGCAGCGGCGGCTTCCAGTTGCTCGACGCCGGGCAGTCCGCGCAACGGACGAAGCAGGCTGCGCAAACGGCGAACCGTGGTGCGCAGGTCATGCAACGCTTCGCTGTCGGTGTGGGCATTCAAACGGGCCTGACAGGCGAGCAGGCGAACTTCCAGGCCCAATATCCGGGCCACCAGCCGATCGATCATGGGACGCACTCCGTGTGCAGCTCCAAGCTGCGAGGTTCAAGCTGCAAGTGGAAGCAGCTTATGCCGCCTTCTTGAAGCTCGAAGCTCGAAGCTTGCGGCTGTCGTTAACGTCCGGCGCGGGATTCGCGAATGTAGAAACGCGCCTTCTCGGCTTTCTTGGAGCAGCCTTCGAAGGCTTCGAATTGCTGCTGGGTCTTGGCACCAGTCAGCAGCGACAGGGCCTTGGAATAACTGACAGTGCCGGCAAAACCCTCGGCCTTGGCCAGGTCAAGTTCATGCCAGGCGGCGTCGAGCTGGGTACCGCAGCTGTCACGGTAAGCGGTTTTGCCTGCGCAACCGGCCAGGGCCAGAACCATCAGGGACGCCACTAGGGGCAGGCAGATCCGGGCTTTCATCGATTACACCTCAAGTCAGGTAAACAGTCGTGCTGGTAAGACGGTCGCGCCGGTAAAAAGTGCCTGGCCCGCCCGTCTATATTCATGTGTGGCCGAGAATACGCAAATGCCGCGCCGGCGTGTCAAAAAACGACGCCTGCGCCACAACGATTGAGCCAAGTCGTCGATCAGTGCATTGTTGAAGTCTGTTCGACAAGAGGCCAGGTCATGACAAAACGTGTCGCATTGGTATTGGGCTCCGGTGGGGCCCGGGGCTATGCCCATATCGGGGTGATCGAAGAAATCGAACGGCGTGGCTACGACATCGCCTGCATCGCCGGTTGTTCCATGGGCGCTGTCGTGGGCGGGATCTATGCCGCAGGCAAGCTCAAGGATTATCGCAACTGGATCGAAAGCCTGGATTACCTGGATGTGCTGAGACTGGTGGACGTCAGCTTTCGCCTGGGGGCGATCCGTGGCGAAAAAGTCTTCGGGCAGATCCGCAAGATCGTCGGCGAACTGAACATTGAAGACCTGCGCATTCCCTACACCGCCGTCGCGACCGACCTGACCAACCAGCAGGAAATCTGGTTCCAGGAAGGTTGCCTGCACCAGGCGATGCGCGCCTCGGCGGCGATTCCCAGCCTGTTCACCCCGGTGATGCAAGGTAACCGCATGCTGGTGGATGGCGGCCTGCTGAATCCGTTGCCGATCGTGCCGGTGGTGTCGAGCCATTGCGACCTGATCATCGCCGTCAACCTCAACGCCACCAACCAGAAACAGTACCGATTGCCGGTCATCCAGCGCCCCGCCGCGTTCAGGCGGCGCTTCGATACCCTGGTCAGTTCCCTGGGGTCGCGCCTGCCGTTTCGCCGCAAGCAAGCCGAGCAATTGCTGCTGCTGGAACAGGAAGCGTTAAAGGCCGAGGCGGCCGATATCAATCCCTGGCTGGAGTCCGCCGAACCCGAAGGCCAGCAACCGGCCGCCGCACCAGAGACCGAAGGCGCGCCGAAATCCGCCACCGGCTCGTTCATCATCGACAACGTCGGGCCTGCGTCGTTGCTGGATCTGATCAACCAGAGCTTCGAGGTGATGCAGACATCGCTGGCCCAGTACAAGATCGCCGGTTATCCGCCGGATGTGCTGATCAACGTGCCGAAACGGGTGTGCCGGTTTTTCGAGTTCTACAAGGCGCCTGAATTGATCGCCTTGGGGCGAGAGATTGCCAGTGATACGTTGGATCGGTATGAGAGTGAGCAGAATTAAGCATGATTGCTGACCCCATGCGGAGAGGGAGCACGGCTAGAAACCTATTCGTGACTAGATTCCTCATTCACCCAACAACCGATACCCCACCCCCGCCTCAGTCACAATGAACCGGGGCCGGGTCGGGTCGTCGGCGAGTTTCTGGCGCAGGTGCCCGACCACGATCCGCAGGTAGTGGCTGTCTTCGACGTGAGTCGGCCCCCAGATATCCTTGAGCAGTTGCTGCTGGGTGATGACCCGCCCAGGGTGTCGCGCCAGTTGCGCCAGGACCGCGTATTCCTTGCGGGTCAGGGCCACTTCGGCGCCGTCCAGCAGCACCCGTCGATACGCCAGGTCCACCGTCAGCGGGCCGAACTTCAGCGCCGCTTCCTGCGGCTCGCCTGGCGGGGCCTGGCGCAACAGGGCGCGGATTCGGGCGAGGAACTCCTGGATGCCGAACGGTTTGGTCACGTAATCATTCGCACCGTTGTCCAGCGCCTCGACCTTCTGTGCTTCGCTGGCCCGCACCGAGAGCACCAGCACTGGCGCCGTCGACCACTGGCGAAACTCGCGCAATACTTGCTGGCCGTCCATGTCCGGCAACCCCAGGTCGAGCACCAGCAGGTCCGGCTTGTTCAATGCCGCCTGCGCGAGTCCTTCCGTGCCGGTGCCGGCCTCGAGCACTTTATAGCCTTGGGAAACCAGGCTGATGCGCAGGAATTTACGGATCTGCGGTTCGTCATCGATAACCAAAAGGGTTGCGGTCTGGCTCATGGGGTCCGTTCAATGCGGTCAGGTGAAAAGGCAAGCCGGTGGGAAAAGAGTAACCCAGCGCCGCTCAAGCTTCATCGTCCATCCCCGGCTGTGCTTGCAACGGCAGGTGCAAAGTGATGCAGGTGCCACGCCCGTCGAGGCCATCGGTCACGCTGATGCGCCCGCCATGGGCACCGACCATGCCCTGACAGATCGCCAGGCCCAGCCCCGTACCCTGCCCGCCCCGATCACCTCGCGCCGCGGTGTAGAACATGTCGAAGATCTTTTCCCGCTCTTCCTGCGGGATGCCCGGCCCTTCATCGGCGACGGCAAAAAATACTTCGGCGTCCGTCGTCCCCGCGCTCAGCAACAGTCGTCCGTGGGCCGGCGAGAACCGCGCAGCATTCTCCAAAACATTCACCAAGGCTTGTTCGATCAGCGCGGCATGGACATACAGCAGGGGTAATTCGACGGGCACCTCGACGCCGACCGCCAGCGGCGCCAGCACCGCACGCAGGCGGTTCAGCGCGCTGCCGACGATATCTGCCGGCGACACCCAGTCCCGCGCCAGCTTCAGGGCACCGTGGCCAAGGCGGGTCATGTCCAGCAGGTTCTGGATGTAGCGGTCCAGGCGCTCGGCTTCATCGCGGGTGCCCTCGAGCAGCTCGCGACGATCCGCCAGCGGGATCGCCTCCCCCAGCGCCAGCAGGCTGTCGATGCTGCCGCGCATGGCAGTCAGCGGCGTGCGCAGGTCGTGGGACACCGAAGCCAGCAAGGCGCTGCGCAACTGCTCGGTCTCGCCATGCAGGCGCGCCGCTTCCAGATCCTGGGCCAGTTGCGCCCGCGCCAATGCCTGGGCCAACGGCTGACTGAGGGCCGCCAGCAGACGACGACGCTGACCGCTCAGGGGCTTGCCTTCTTTCGGACACACGCCCAATAACGCCAACGGCCCGCCCTCCGCTGACAGTGGCCACCACCACCAACGCCCGGATGGCAGTGTCCCAGTGCCGGCGCCAGCCGGTTGGTCGTGTTGCCAGGACCAGTCGGCTGCCGCGCGCTCGGGTTCGGTGAACGTCAGCGGTTCTCCGCTCTCGATCTTCCAACTGCCTTGGTTGTCGCGGTTGAGCAGGCACAATTGCAAGTCTTGCCAGCCGTTGAGGTGCTGGGCGGCAGCACTGATGACGGCCTGGCGGTCGGTGGCAGCGGTGAGTTTGCGCGACAGGTCGAGCAACTCGCCGGTTTCCTGCTGGGTGTCGCGCAGGGCCTGCAGCTGACGACGCTGGCGGGCCGCCAAGTTGCCGGTCAGGGCCGCCATCAGCAGGAAAAACACCAGTGTCAGCACGTCTTCTTCGCGCTGGATGGTCAGGGAGAAATTCGGCGGGATGAAAAGAAAATCATAGGCCAGGAACGACAGCGCCGCGCAGGCGAGCGCCGGGCCGAGGCTGCTGCGCACGGCCACCAGCAACACCGCCATCAGGAACACCAGGGAAATATTGGGCAATGCCAACACTCCCGAAATCCCCCAGGCCAAGGCGCTGGCCGCCACGGTCGCCAGCAGCGCCAGTACATAATCGAACCCGGTCTGGACGACGCTTGAGCGCACGCGGGCGGGACGGGGTTGCTCGTCGCTGTCCAGCACGTTGATTTCCAGGCCGCGGGCATCACGCAACAGGCGCGAAGCGAGGCCGCCGCCAAACAGCCGCCTGCGCAGGCGCGGCCTGGATTGTCCCACCAACACCAGCGTGGCACGACGCTCGCAGGCATGCTGGATCAAGGTCTTGGCCACCTCGCCGGCTCGCAGCAGCACCACTTCCCCGCCCAGGCGCTCGGCCAATTGCTGGGCATTTTGCAGGCGCTGGCGTGAAGGCTCGTCGCGAACGCTGCCATTGTCCACATGCACCAGGCTCCACGGCAGATGTCGACGCTGGGCAACGCGGCTGGCATGGCGCACCAGGCGTTCAGCCTGGACGTCACCGTCTACGCCCACCAGCAAACGTCCGCGCACCGCCGGTGCGGCCTGGCCCATCTGCCGATAGCCTTGGGCCAAGTCGTTATCGACCTGGGCGGCGGCCGTCTGCATGGCCAATTCGCGCAATGCAGTCAGGTTGGTCTGGGTGAAGAACGCATCGATGGCCGCCCGGGCCTGTTCCGGTACGTAGACCTTGCCGTCGCGCAGGCGCTCCAGGAGCTCGCGCGGTGGCAGGTCGATCAGCAGCAATTCATCGGCTTCCTGCAGGACCCAGTCCGGCAACGTCTCGCGGACCTGCACACCGGTGATGCCGCGCACCTGGTCGTTGAGGCTTTCCAGATGCTGGACGTTGACGGTGGTGTAGACATCGATGCCAGCGCCGAGCAGTTCCTGGATGTCTTGCCAGCGCTTGGCATGGCGGCTGCCGGGCGCGTTGCTGTGGGCCAGTTCATCCACCAGGACCAGGGCTGGCCGGGCCGCCAGCAAACCGTCGAGGTCCATTTCCTCGAGCATGACGCCGCGATATTCCGAGCGCACCAATGGCTGTTGCACCAGGCCGCCAAGCAGCGCTTCGGTTTCGGTTCGGCCATGGGTTTCCACCACACCGGCAATCACCTTTACCCCTTGGCGCAACCGCGTGTGGGCTGCTTGCAGCATGGCGTAGGTCTTGCCGACACCCGGGGCCGCGCCAAGGAAAACCTTGAGTCGGCCTCGGTCGTTGCGGGGCAGATTGGCTAACAGTGCATCGGCGCGGCCGGCGTCGCTCATGCTGGTGGCTCTCGTTTCAGATGTTGATGTAGCGGATGTTCAGCCGCTTTCGCGAGCAAGCCCGCTCCCACCGGATCTACGTAGTACGCTATTTCTACGTCCGCCAAGATTCAATGTGGGAGCGGGCTTGCTCGCGAAGGCGGCTTCACTGGTCTACAGCTTTTCCAACGCCAGGTTCAGCGCCAGCACATTCACTACCGGCGGGCCCACCAAGGGTTGCTCGATGTTGTCGTCGAGCAATCGCTGCAAGGTCGAAACCGGCAGATTGCGCGTCGCGGCGACACGGGCCAGTTGATAGGCAATCGCGGCCGGTGGCAAGTGCGGATCCAGCCCGCTCGCGGAGGTGGTCAGCAGCGCCAGTGGTACCGGCCCCTGCCCGGGCACTTGCAGTTTTTCGGCCTCATCTAGCACCCTTGCGGCCAAGGCCGGGTTGCTCGGGGATAAATTGCTGGCACCGCTGGCGACCGTGGCAAAGGCACCGGCCGATGGCCGTGGATGGAACCAGGCGTCACCGGTGAAATCCTGGGCAATCAGCATCGAGCCACGGACCTTGCCGGTTGCATCCTGTATGAGGCTGCCATTGGCCTGGACGGGAAAGGCGACCTGCGCCACGCCGGTGACCAGCAGTGGGTAGGCGACGCCGGTGATCAGGGTCATCAGAAGCAACAGGCTCAGGGCCGGGCGAACGAGTGTGGACATCCAAATATCCTCAATATGAAAACACATGTGTGGCGAGGGGATTTATCCCCGCTGGGCTGCGCAGCAGCCCCAAAAACAGTCGCCATCGTTTTGCCTGACACACTGAGGTATCAGGCTTGGGGGCCGCTACGCAGCCCAACGGGGATAAATCCCCTCGCCACAATGTCAGTGGTCATCCCATTACTGGCTCAAACCAGACCCATCGCCGTCAGCAACATATCGATCGCCTTGATCCCCACGAACGGCACGACAATCCCGCCCAGGCCATAAATCAACAGGTTGCGCCGCAACAGCGCCGCCGCGCTCGCCGCCTGCACCCGCACGCCACGCAAGGCCAGGGGAATCAGCACGACGATGATCAATGCGTTGAACACGATGGCCGACAGGATCGCGCTCTGCGGGCTGCTCAGGTGCATGACGTTCAACACGCCGAGCTGTGGATAAATCGAAGCGAACAGCGCCGGCAGAATCGCGAAATACTTGGCGATGTCATTGGCGATGGAAAACGTGGTCAGCGCGCCACGGGTCACCAGCAGTTCCTTACCGATCTGCACCACGTCCAGCAACTTGGTCGGGTCGCTGTCGAGGTCGACCATGTTCGCGGCCTCCCGCGCCGCCTGGGTGCCGTCGTTCATCGCCATGCCGACGTCGGCCTGGGCCAGGGCCGGCGCATCGTTGGCACCGTCGCCGCACATCGCCACCAGCCGACCGTCGTTCTGCTCATGGCGGATTCTCGCGAGTTTTTTCTCTGGCGTAGCCTCGGCCAGCACGTCATCAACCCCGGCTTCAGCGGCAATCGCGGCGGCGGTCAATGGGTTGTCACCGGTAACCATCACCGTGCGGATTCCCAGCTTGCGCAGTTCGGCAAAACGCTCACGGATACCCGGCTTGACCACATCCTTGAGATGGATCGCGCCCAGCAGCCGGCCATCCATGCACACCAGCAGCGGCGTGCCACCGCTCTGGGCGATCTTGTCGACCTCCCGGGCCAGGGCCGACGGCAGCTCATTGCGCGGTAGACCGATGAAATCCAACAACGAATCCACAGCGCCTTTGCGGTAGATGCGTCCTTGATAATCGACGCCGGACAACCGCGTCTCGGCGCTGAATGGCACAACCGTCAACGCTTCGAGGCCGGGCTCGGATTGCGGATTCAAGCCCCGCAGGTATTCGACGATGGACTTGCCCTCGGCCGTATCGTCGCCCAGCGAGGCGAACAGCGCACCTTCGGCCAGCGTCTGGGCGCTCACGCCGGGGGCGGCATGGACTGCCGCGCAACGGCGGTTGCCGAAGGTGATGGTGCCGGTCTTGTCCAGCATCAGCACATGCACGTCCCCCGCTGCCTCCACCGCACGGCCGGACTTGGCGATCACGTTCAGGCGCACCAGACGATCCATCCCGGCGATGCCGATGGCCGAGAGCAACCCGCCGATGGTGGTCGGGATCAACGTCACCAACAGCGCCACCAGGAACACCAGGGGCAGGCTGCCATTGGCGAAGTGAGCGAACGGCTGGAGCGTCACCACCACCAGCAGGAAAATCAGCGTCAGGCCGATCAGCAGAATATCGAGCGCCACTTCGTTGGGTGTCTTCTGGCGCTTGGCGCCTTCGACCAGGGCGATCATGCGGTCCAGGGTGGATTCGCCAGGGTTGCTGGTAATCCGTACCAGCAACCAGTCGGACACCAGCCGCGTGTTGCCGGTGACGGCCGAGCGATCACCACCGGACTCACGAATGACCGGCGCCGATTCACCCGTGATGGCAGCCTCGTTGACGGCGGCAATGCCTTCGATCACTTCACCGTCGCCGGGAATCATCTCCCCCGCTGCGACGCGCACCACATCGCCTTTGCGCAAGCGGGTGGCGGGGATCACCTCAAAACCGCTGGCGGTTTGGCGACGTGCGCTCAGGCCCTCACTGCCGGCCTTGAGACTGTCGGCCCGGGCCTTGCCGCGACCTTCGGCCAACGCTTCGGCAAAATTGGCGAACAGCACGGTGAACCAGAGCCACAGGGCAATTTGCGCTGCCACAAACGTCGGCACTGCGCTGTCGGGAATGAAACAGAGGACGGTGGTCAGGATCGCAGTCAGTTCCACCACCAGCATTACCGGGGCGCGTTGCAGCTGGCGCGGGTCGAGCTTGACGAAGGCTTGCACCAGCGCGGGCCGCCACAGGGCCAACAGGCTGGCTTTCGGTTGTTCCGGTGCCTTGGCGGCAACGGTTTTGCTCATCGGCATATTCATCATCAGTTCCTCAGAAGCCCATGCTCAAGTGTTCGGCAATCGGCCCCAGCGCCAGGGTCGGCAGGAAGGTCAGTCCACCCACCAGCAGGATGGTCACGGTCAACAAGGTCACGAACAGCGGGCCGTGGGTGGGGAAGCTGTTCTGGCCGATCGGCGCGGTTTTCTTCAGCGCCAGACTGCCAGCCAACGCCAGCACCGGCAGGATGTAGCCGAAACGGCCGATCAACATGCCCAGGCCCAGCATCAGGTTGTGGAAAGACGTGTTGGCGCTGAACCCTCCGAATGCCGAACCGTTGTTTGCTCCCGCCGAGGTGTAGGCGTACAGCAACTGGCTGAAACCATGGGCCCCCGGATTACTCACCGCCGCGGCCGGCCCGGGCAAACTCGCGGCGATGGCGCCCAGCACCAGCACGCTCACGGGCATGACCAGCAGGGTAACCACCAGCAACTGCACCTCCCTGGCACCCAGCTTCTTGCCCAGGTATTCCGGGGTACGACCGATCATCAATCCAGCCAGAAACACCGCGATCAGCACGTTCAGCAACATGCCGTAGAGCCCGGCCCCAACGCCGCCGAAGATCACTTCGCCGACCATCATGTTCACCAGCGCCACCATGCCGCTCAACGGATTCAGGCTGTCATGCATGGCGTTGACCGAGCCGTTGGACGCCGCTGTGGTGGTCACCGACCACAACACCGTAGCGGTGGTGCCGAAGCGCGCTTCCTTGCCTTCGAGGGGCGCGGTCTGTTCCACGGCAGGGCTGTTCAGGGCTGGGTTGGGCTGGTACTCGGCCCACAGCGACGTGGCGCCGCCGATCAAGAACAGCACCAGCATGCAAGCGATGATCGCCCGGCTCTGACGCAGGTCCTTGACGTAATGGCCAAAGGTAAACACCAGCGCGGCGGGAATCAGGATGATCGAAGCAACCTCGAACAGATTGCTCAGGGCCGTCGGGTTCTCGAAGGGGTGTGCCGAGTTGACGCCGAAAAAACCGCCGCCGTTGGTGCCCAATTGCTTGATGGCGATCTGGCTCGCGGCCGGCCCCAATGGAATCACCTGGTCGACGCCCTGCATCGTCACCCCGTGCACATAATGCGCAAAAGTCTGCGGCACGCCCTGCCACACCAGGAACAGCGCCAACAACAGGCACAGCGGCAACAGCCCATAAAGGGTGGCGCGGGTCATGTCGACCCAGAAGTTGCCCAGCGTCGCGGTGGACTTGCGCCCGATCCCGCGGCAGAGCGCCACCAGCACGGCCAGCCCGGTGGCGGCGCTGACGAAGTTCTGCACGGTCAGGCCGATCATCTGGCTCAGGTAGCTCAGGGATGCCTCGCCGCTGTAGGACTGCCAGTTGGTGTTGGTCACGAAACTCACGGCCGTGTTGAAGGCCTGGGTCCATTCCATGCCCGGCAATTGCTCGGTGTTGAGGGGCAGATATCCTTGGAACAACAAGACCGCGAACAGCACGAAAAAACCGGCCAGGTTGAAGGCGAGCAAGGCCAGGGTGTATTTCTGCCAGCTCTGCTCAAGGTCGGGATCCACGCCGGCCAGGCGATAGCAACCGCGCTCCACCGGGCCGAGGATCGGGGACAGCCAAGTGCGCTGGCCCTCCATCACCCGATAGTAAAAACGCCCCAGAAACGGTGCCGGGATCAGCACCAGGGCAAAAAAGGCGAGGACCAGCCCATAGTCATAACCGTGCATAGCCGCTCCTAGTTCCGATCCGCGCGCAACAGCGCAACCAGCAGATAAATGAACAGCGCCACTGCCAGCAGCAGCGACACCCCGTCCAGAACACTCATGGGATTTCTCCGTGGTACGGCGTCGTGCCGTGTGTGAGGTAATTGTCGGCAAGGGGGCTGTAAAGGAACGAGATCGAAGGGAGGCTTGGGGGGTAAAGAATCTGTAAAAAATGGGGCAAGGCATCGTTATGCCAGTGCCTGGACTGCCGTCTTCGCGAGCAAGCCCGCTCCCACATGGATAGGTTGTGTACGTGAAATCAGTGGATCACCACAGATCTACTGTGGGAGCGGGCTTGCTCGCGAAGACGGCATCACAGACTCTGATGCCCTTAACTGGCGCACAACAGGAGCCCAACGAGCAAGGAACATCCCCGATACGACACCATTTGACCCGTTACGACTGCCCCCGCCACCCTGGCACGCCCACTGCACTGCCCTTCCCCAGCGCTTTTGCTAACGATCGAGGGGAGCCACGATGAACACACAACTCAAACCCACGCTAGGCACCTTGCACTTGTGGGGCATTGCCGTCGGGCTGGTGATTTCGGGCGAGTATTTCGGTTGGAGTTATGGCTGGGGCGTGGCCGGGACGCTGGGTTTTCTGGTGACATCCTTCATGGTCGCGGCCATGTACACCTGTTTCATCTTCAGCTTCACCGAGCTGACCACCGCGATTCCCCACGCCGGCGGGCCGTTTGCCTATAGCCGTCGAGCCTTCGGTGAAAAAGGTGGCTTGATTGCAGGCCTGGCGACGCTGATCGAGTTCGTCTTCGCTCCGCCCGCCATTGCCCTGGCCATCGGTGCCTACCTGAATGTGCAATTTCCCGCCCTGGACCCGAAACACGCGGCGGTCGGCGCCTATATCGTCTTCATGGGCCTGAACATCCTCGGGGTCAAATTGGCTGCGACGTTCGAGCTGATTGTTTGCGTACTGGCCGTGGCCGAACTGTTGGTGTTCATGGGCGTCGTCGCCCCGGCGTTCAGCTTCAGCCATTTTGCCTTGAACGGCTGGGCCGGTTCCGACGTATTCGGCGCACCGGCCATTGCCGGCATGTTCGCCGCGATTCCCTTCGCCATCTGGTTCTTCCTCGCTATTGAAGGCGCAGCGATGGCGGCCGAAGAAGCCAAGGACCCGGAACGTACGATTCCCAAGGCCTACATCAGTGGCATCCTGACCTTGGTGGTGCTGGCGATGGGCGTGATGTTCTTCGCTGGGGGCGTGGGCGATTGGCGGACCCTGTCGAATATCAACGATCCGTTGCCCCAAGCCATGAAAACCGTGGTCGGCGAAAGCTCCGGGTGGTTGCACATGCTGGTATGGATCGGCCTGTTCGGCCTGGTGGCGAGTTTCCATGGCATCATCCTTGGCTATTCGCGCCAGTTCTTCGCCCTGGCCCGCGCCGGCTACCTGCCTGTCTCCCTGGCCAAACTGTCACGCTTCCAGACCCCGCACCGGGCCATCGTCGCCGGTGGCGTGATCGGCATCGCCGCGATCTACAGCGACGGCCTGATCAACCTCGGCGGCATGACCCTGACCGCCGCGATGATCACCATGGCCGTGTTCGGCGCCATCGTCATGTACATCATGAGCATGCTCAGCCTGTTCAAGTTGCGTAAAACCGAACCCAACCTGGAACGTACTTTTCGCGCACCGGGTTATCCGATCGTGCCGGGGATCGCCCTGGTTCTGGCGGTGGTGTGCCTGGTGGCGATGGCCTGGTTCAATGCGCTGATCGGGCTAATCTTCCTCGGCTTCATGGCGGCGGGCTTCCTGTATTTCCTGCTCACCGCACAACTGCGTGCCGATGCGCCGGCTGATGCGATGCTGACCGGGCTCTGAGGTGAAAGCGGCAGAACGGGCGTAGTATTGAACCACTGCGAGCGACTTTCGCTCATAAGTGATAGGTGCGATGGAACAGCGAAATGCTCGTTCGTCCATCGCCCCCTCAAGGAGAGCCCTATGCCCTGGTATGCCTGGTTGATTCTGATTGTTGCAATCGGCTCGATCGTTGGCGGTCTGATGATGCTGCGCGACACCGCCAACAAGGTTGAATTGACGGATGAACAGCGCAAGCGTGTGGCCGAGCGCAATGCCGAGATGGATGCGAAGGAGGCCAAGGATCGTTAAGCCGCACACCGCTTCCGTGGCGAGGGAGCTTGCTCCCGCTGGGGCGCGAAGCGGCCCTAAACCTGCTGGCGCGGAGTGTCAGGCTAAGCGGGTTTGGGCTGTTGGAGCTGCTACGCAGCCCAGCGGGAGCAAGCTCCCTCGCCACAAAAAGCCAGCGCTTGCTACCTCACTGCTCCCAATCCGCCTTGGCAATGTGCAAGCCATGCAAGCCCTTGTATGCCGCCCGCTCAGGCTGGCTCCAGCCTGCCAGCAATGAATCCTCGAGCCTGTAGATCTCCACTCCCAGGGGACGACAGACGCTAAGCGGATCTTGCGCATCCGGCCCCCACATCGCCAGCGACAGGTCACCACCAGGACAGGTGGACAACGCGCACAGCAGATCGATCTCGGCAAAAAACTCCAGGTAGTCGCCCTTCTGCGCCGGACAGGCCTTCATGAAATACATGTCGTCATGATTGAGCCCCGTGCACTGGAAAATATTCAACACGTCGTGCACATCGAACTCCGTCAGGCCGTGGGGCAACACCGCACGGGTCAGGTTCGAGTGACAGTGATGGTGGAAGTCCTCTCCGGTCAGCATCTTGTTCACATAGGGATCGCAGCGCGTACCCAGCAAGTCGTGCAGCCGTCCACCGTGCTCATCGATGCCATAACCGGCCAGGCTGTCATCGGTGATGGTCACCAGTGGCCGCAGGAATGGCAGGTTCGACCACAACCGATCATGAGTGCTGACATGTGCACCTTGGAGCTGGCGAGTACGCGCCGCCCAGAGGCGTTCACGGGGATCGTGGGCGTTCCAGACGTTGAAATCGCCCACCTGCGGGCCCACAGGGGTAGTGACGCGAAACACATGACCGGCCGGTACGTGCCAGGCTCGGCCGGTGCGGATCGGGACTTCGAATTGCTCGATCAGCGTGCGCTTGTCCTGCTGGGTGCGGATGCGGTCGTAGAAAGGTTTGTCCACCTGCAGGGCTGAGCCTTTGCTGACCTGGTAGGCGGCTGGGTAGTCTTTGTGCATGGCGAGAATCCTTGATCAGGTGTGATTGGCAAGAGTCAGTAGTTGCAAAAGCAGTTGCTCGGAATCGTCGAGATAAAGGCTCAGTGACGTTTCATGCCGGGTTCAATCACGCCGATGTTTTACAGAGCTTGCTGGCCTTCACTCTGCCGAAGTCAAACCCACCGGAAAGCGCGGACCGGTCATTGCGACCGGCCTCTTTTCCCATCAGCGCTTTCCGTGCGACGTAATCAGGAGCAGTGCCTGTCAGAGCTTACCGAAATTGACACAGCAATAACCTTTATCATCTTTTTCCTGCGCCTCCCTGAATGGATAGGGTACCCATTCGCACCGGGTGATCAGCCCCGGACTGTTTAGTCCTTTTAGAAACGGCAACAACTTGCCGTTACTCAAGTCGCCGCCATATCCAATTTCGGACACATAGAGAACGTGGATCGGTTGCTTATCGCGCAGATAGGCAAAGTATGTCATATGATCAACGACAACGTTCTCTGCTGACTGCGTGGGAATATTGCATGACGTCCCCAACTTTGTAATTGACTCCAAATGAGGTTGTACACCAAAAACCGGAATTGACAATGGTTGCCCAGGCAAGCTTGACTGGGTAAAAGCTGCATTACCAACGAGGCCTGGCGTAACGAATACCGACAATGTCACCAGCGATGCCGTCGCAAGGATCAATAGAAGTGAATAAGCGGCCAATACCGATGCGTTGTTCAGCTTCGCTGCGCGCCGGGTATGCATCAATAAGGCCGCGATAATGATGGAAACAGGCACGAATTGAACGCCTGCGTAGAAATTCTGGATATTGTAGAAGAATGCGTTAATCACATTTGCCCCGGTCAACAATAGCGCCAACACCACCGGGACAGTGATTCGTCGGCGAAGCACTTGCAACAAAAACACCAGAATGCTTAGAATGTGAGTCGCGACTATAAATGCGTATAGGGCGTATTCAATGGTCAAGTTAAGATATGGCAACGCTCCAAAGCTGTCCGTCATCGGAGGCAGCCAACCGGATTGGTAAGTAGCATTAAAGTTCAGGTGCGGCAACATCCGCTCAGGAAAGCTTATTAAATTGTTATAGGCGGCGCTGATGAACTCAAAGGGGGCACTGAACAACATTCCCGGCAATAGGGTGTTGGTCGCTAACAGCTGTTGAATTTGGGGAGCGTCTTGGCAGGCCCCCAGTGCGCTGAAATACAGGAAGACTTGAACGCACAAGGCCAATACGAATAGCAGCAGGCCATAGCGAACCACTTTATGGTAGGTAGCTGTCGCCGACCAGACGGCCGCCAGCGCGAACGGCATGTAAAACAGGCTTTTGGGATGAGCATAGAAGAACAAAGACAGCAAAAATGCTAACCCTACCCCGATTGCCGCTTGTGCTCGTGGAGACTTTCCTTCCTTCAAAAACAGAGCAGACAGGCAGAGCACCAGAATCGCCAGTATCAGAAGATGCTCCGGACGCGACATAACCCACAAAAAAGGCAAGACACCCAGCGACGCCACTGCGACTAATCCGGCAAAACGCTGGAGCCCTGCTCCCGAGTCGTGCGCTTGGCGCAAACACCAATAAGCCAGCAAACCGAACCAGATCAGCGCTAAAACAATACCACTGACCCTCAGGCCAAGCGGCCCCAGATGACCATATACGGCCGACAGTGACATCGCAGCCGGATAAAATATCCAAACGACCGCTCGCCCGGCGGTGGCCGTGCATTGTGGATATAACGTAACCGCATTGCCTTCCTCAAGAAAAAGCCGCGCAATTCTGAATTTTGTCACCACCTCATCAGAATAGATTGGGAGAAATATCCCACTCAGCAATACTGCAAAAAACAATATCAGGTGCAGGATCTGGATTTTTCTTATTACCGCTTCTCTCATCAATCAAACATCCGGTCGAATCAAGATGGACTGTC
The DNA here is from genome assembly GCF_001269755.1 of Pseudomonas sp. Q12-87. Classification (NCBI taxonomy): domain Bacteria; kingdom Pseudomonadati; phylum Pseudomonadota; class Gammaproteobacteria; order Pseudomonadales; family Pseudomonadaceae; genus Pseudomonas; species Pseudomonas sp. Q12-87. Next base: position 93,263 of record NZ_LHVI01000024.1, read on the forward strand.
CATCTTGTCAATAGAGGCTCACTCGCCAGCGCCGATGATAGCCGAATCCCGACACCGAACCTATCATGCGTCCGTCGCGCCCACTGTTCGGCGTGATATCCATTTAGGGTAACGCTTCGAACACCAACCTAGCCCCCGCCTATTGAAGAAGCATCAAGCTCCCGGTGCCGTGACACCTTCTCTTCCATGGCTTAAAATCCTTCACTTTTTAACGAAGATCCGCTGAGGTTCCACAATGCCTGCTTGAAGTCGAGCGACGCTGGTGACTGGTAAAGCCTGATGCTCACCCCATCGGCTGCGACATGCCGTGCACGACCAAGCGGAAGCAACGAATCTACAAGCCCGTAACATCCATACAGGACGCATCGGCAGCCTGTGTCATCGTTTAATCCAATGGTCAGGATGAAGCTCAAGGTGATCGATAGAACCGTTTCAGTTAGCTTGGTTGTACCCGTTTTTAGGAGCATGAATACGCTCCCGGAGTTTTACGCACGTGCACAAGCAGCCCTCGGGCTGATTTGCGACGACTGGGAGATTATCCTGGTGGACGATGCGAGCCCGGATCAGACGTGGTTTGCCGCACTGGCGCTTCACGAACAGGACCCGCGGGTCAAAGCCATTCGCTTCGCAAGGAACAAAGGGCAACAACATGCCACCCTGTGCGGCATCAGCTACGCCTGCAAACGCTATGTCGTGACGATTGACGACGATCTGCAGTGTTTTCCTGAGGACTTGTCGCTTTTCATCGACCAGCTCCAGGCGGGCAAGCATGTCGTAATCGGCAAGATACCGATGGCCGAGAAACAACACAGTACCTGGCGCAACCTGGCCTCTTGGCTTAATCAGAAACTAGTCAGCAAGGTGTTGGGCAAACCGACTGATTTCGGTCTTTCTAGCTACAGGGCGATGAGCCAGCAAGTGGCGAAACAGCTGGCCAGGTATCAAGGATCACATCCTCACATTGCCGCGATGCTGTTCAATTCGGTGCCCATCAGCATGATGGCGAATGTGACCATACGTCACGCACCGCGCGCCGACGGCGGTCCAAGCACCTACACCTTGGGCAAGATGTTCAAAACGCTATCGTTCCTCATTATCAACTACTCGCTCCTGCCATTGCGCTATGTGGTGATTTGGGGATTCATGGTCAGTGCGTCGAGTATTCTCTTCGCAGTGTTCGTGCTGCTGCGCACCCTCCTGACTGACCATATTGTGCCCGGCTGGGCGTCACTTGCTATCCTCGTGTCCTTTCTTGCCGGCAACATACTTTTGGCTTTGGGCGTACAGGGTGAGTACCTAGGGAGGCTGGTAGAAAACGCAACTCACCTTAGCCAGTTCCCAATTATCGAAGAGCATGTGGATTAATAATGACCTCCACCTACCGAGTCATGGATTATTTTCCGCCCGAAGATACTTTAAATAGCGGTTTCTTTACGCACCTCGACGAAATTGAAGCACAAGCACCCGGCGCCTTGGTGTACTGTCAGAACATTCACTACCTGCATAAAGCGCTGGCCATCGTGAACGTGGCCTGTATTCTGTGCCCCGAAAATCTGATGGATGAAGTACGGGCGACGGAAAAAACAATTGTATTCTGCGTCGACCCTCGAACCGCCTTTTTCCGTCTCTACAATAGTTTCAACCAAGAGGCGGGATGCGCAACTTTGCCTCCCCCCATCATCGGAGACAACTGCAAACTACACCCCAGCGCCGTTATCTCGCCATTGGCTAAACTGGGCAACAACGTCGAAGTTTCAGCGAATGTTGTCATTGAAGGCCCTGTCGAGATCGGAGACAACGTTTTCATCGGTTCGAATGCCGTAGTGGGCGCCGAGGGCCTCATCACCCTGCGCAACGGCGACGGCACGCTGACGATGGTCAAGCATCAGGGCGGCGTACGCATCGGATCAGGCTGTCAAGTGCTCGCTGGCGCGGTGATTGCGCGCTCTTTATTCCAGCAACCGACCACTATCCACGATAATTGCCAGATTGGCATCATGACGAATATTGGTCACGGCGCGGTGATTGGCAAAAATTGCGTTGTATCCGGCAACACCGTGGTCGCCGGGCGCTCTCGCTTGGGAGCAGGCGTATGGGTCGGTGCCTCCTGCTCCATCGCCCAGGGTCTGGTGATCGGGGACGCTGTACAAATAAAAATGGGCTCGGTAGTCATCAGCGATATCGCACCACATAGCGTTGTGTCCGGAAACTTCGCGATCAATCATAGGGCGAACATGACGGCCCACCTGGGGAAATTGAAATGATGCACTCCACCGAGCTTTCACTGGGTTTCAAGGGCGAAAGGACTTATATACAGGGAGCCGACATCCTCTGTGCCACGATGCAATCCATTATGGATCGTGCGCCGGACGCAAGGATCGAAAAGCTCGACTTCAAAATTGGCAGAATGACCAGCCATCTCCTCAGTTGTCACTGGTGGCCAAGGTCCGCTCCTCAAACGCCAGGGGGTAACGACATTGCCAGCTTCACTTTTCACCTAGATGGCGTTGAACATGAAGGCAGATTGATTCAAGCCGAAGGACTTGCCGAAACTCGACGCGCCTATGACGAGTCGCTGGTCAACAGCAACAGCCATTACTCTCCCGCCAAGCATTCGATTAGCCTGACGAACATGCCAGCAAACTTTTCTTCGATAGAAGTGCTGATATCACTGAACAAGGCGTTGCATCTCAAAGAACTGTGCCTACCCAGTGCTCACCAATGGGTTTTCTGCCGCTGGGAAAGCCCCGAGTGGCCGCTGAGCCATGAGTTGGGCGGAGTAGAGCTGACGATCGAACAAACCCTGGGCACCCGACTGACCCGTACTCGCATTGAACTCGGTTCGGAACAGATCGGCACCATTTACTTCAGCGCCCTGAACGTCGATTGACGGCCGCGCGGGAAAAGGTCGTGAACTGCATGCAGGACAGCCCCGCTACTGCCTGGATTGTGGCAAAATTCTCGGCCTTGAGCTTCGCGCCCGCCGCGAAATCGCCTTCCAACCGTCGCATCATTTAATCCGAGTAGAAAAATTTCTGACCGGGATAACAGCAACACCAGAACGAGGAAACACCGACCGTGCCAACTACAAAAGAAACGATCGTTGAGCTCATCAAGAAAGCTAATGTTGTGGCGGACGCTTCGTCATTACGTGACAACCTGAAGTTGATCGACCAGGGAATCGACTCGATGGATATTTTCGCCATCATGATTGCTATCCAGGACCATTACCAGATTCAGATACCCGACGACGACATTGAACGCCTTCAAACAGTGAACGACTTGGTCGGTTATATAGACTCTAAACAGTCATAAGCAATATTTTGTCACTCAAGGTGAAACATGGTGCAAACGACCATCCCGCACGCCCCCCCCAATGCACAGGCAATTTCCTCTGTGTTTAGCGAAGTATTCGCCTTCCTCGAGCATTGAGCAGCCCGCATGCCCGCAACGCTTTTAAGACTGATTTTTGCCATTTTAATTTTTGTCTTCCTGGCAAAAACACTAGATATCCAGCTAGCGTCATTAATTGATGGCATTAAAGCATGGCAATATCTTGCGTTGGCTGCGGGCATTCCCTTGACGCTAAGCTCGTTTTTCTCCATCAGTCGCTGGCAAGTATTTTTACGACTCAACTCAATTGATGAAGCGTTACCCAGTCTATGGAAGGTGAGCTTGGTCTCTCAGTTTCAAGGCTTGGTTTTTCCATCGTCACAAGGCGGAGACGCTTTTCGTATGCTCCATATCGAGCGACGTCACCCGGATAAGCGAGGAACGGCCGGCAGTACCGTCATTATAGATAGGATGATGGGCCTATTGGTGCTGTGTGCTCTTACCCTTTGCGCTCTGCCTTTTCTACCGAAATCAGACAATTACACTTCGCTCAACATTACCGTTCTCGTTATCAGTTGCATCGCAGTCGGCGCGCAAATTTCATTCAGCAGTAGAAAAATCCATACACTCTATAGCCATCTCATTTTTCAGAACTCGCTGCTGTCTCGCCTATTAGGATATATAGAAAAACTTCACGCCAGCACGGTCAGCTTTCCTTATCAACGGGCGCTTAAAAGTTCCTTGCTCTATATTTTCTGCCATCAAATATCGCTAATATTGGTGGTATATCTGGTATTTCGAGCGTATGGCTACGACATCCCCTTCGTTCAACATTTAGCACTATATCCTGTCATTGCTATCCTGACCATGGTTCCATTAACCATTGGCGGGCTCGGCGTGCGAGAAGGTTTTTTTGTATATTTTTATGGTTTGTTGGACGTACCGGCCAACGTAGCTGTAGGTGCCTCCCTGGCAAATTACACGTTGATGGTACTAATCCCCGCCACTTGTGGCGCAATTATTTATTTGTGGGATACCCTTCGAGACAGCCGCCTGAAGCGCATTAACTAACAGAGAGCTTAGGCAATGAACTTAGATCGCACCCCGTTCCCCAAGTCGGCCTTCGAAGTCCTTGCTCCGCCTGAGGCACGGCATTGGTGGTTTCGGGCCCGTAACCGAGTAATTATGTGGGTATTGAGATCTCGTATCGGCGACATTCGCAATTTTTTGGAAATTGGTTGCGGTATTGGTTTTGTGCTGGATGGCACCCACCAAGATTACCCCGACGACGAATCGGATCCTGGAATTCGTCATGAAGATAGAGCATAGCTTGTTGAAGGCAGGTATCACGCTCCCCTTCGGGAGTTCGCTCCTGTTGTTAGCTAGAAAACAATAATCCGGAGACATGCAGTGAGCGACCTTAAAATTCCCTTCAATCGCCCTTATATGACGGGTAAAGAGCTTTATTATATCGCCGAAGCAAAATTCCTCAATAAACTCTCCGGTGACGGCCCCTTCACCCGACGTTGCCACCAGTGGCTGGAACAGTATAGCCACAGTGAAAAAGCGTTATTGACACACTCATGTACTGCGGCCTTGGAAATGTCAGCTCTACTGCTGGATATTCAACCCGGGGACGAAGTCATCATGCCGTCTTACACATTCGTCTCCACCGCTAACGCATTTGTATTGCGCGGCGGGATACCAGTGTTTGTGGATATCAGAGAAGATACCTTGAATTTAGACGAAAGGTTAATTGAAGCCGCAATTACACCTCGCACCAAGGCAATCGTTCCGGTTCACTACGCAGGCGTTGCCTGCGAAATGGACACGATAATGGAGATCGCCCGCCGACACGGCCTCTACGTCGTAGAGGATGCTGCACAGGGTGTCATGGCGTCTTATAAAGGAAGAGCTTTAGGTAGTATTGGTGATTTAGGTGCGTATAGCTTCCATGAAACCAAGAATGTGATCTCCGGCGAAGGTGGCGCTCTATTGGTTAACGACCCGGCAATGTCGTTACGCGCCGAAATCATCCGCGAGAAAGGTACGGACCGAAGCCGCTTCTTCAGGGGCGAAGTCGACAAATACACATGGCAGGAAGTTGGATCATCTTATCTCCCAGGAGAATTGACCGCCGCGTTTCTTTGGGCACAGCTGGAAGAGGCACAGTCAATCACACAGAATCGCCTGAATAGCTGGAGCCGCTATCACCAGGCGCTCAAGGAGCTTGAATTGAAAGGCGCGGTGCGCCGTCCGATCATCCCGGAAAACTGTACGCATAATGCCCATATGTACTATGTATTACTTGCTCCCGGCATTGACCGCCAGCGCACGCTAGATAAACTCAAGCTCGACCATATTTATTCGGTGTTCCACTACGTACCGCTGCACTCCTCTCCAGCTGGGCTACGTTACGGTCGTACCCATGGCACGATGACAAATACAGATACCTTGTCGGAACGCTTGATCCGCCTGCCACTCTGGATGGGGCTGAGTGAAGACCAACTCACCCATATCGTCGACTCGCTACAGCGCGCCGTTTCCTGAAAAGAGGATGCGTGGCGATTTCGAATATGTTGGTGCAACGCTAGAACTATCGGATGGAATGCAAAAAGGCCGGCCATCGAAGCCGGCCTTTTTCGCTAGCTACTTAGCCCTTATCTCACTTCCAGTTTGTCACGATTCCGATCCACTATAGCCTTGCCAATTCCCTTGACCTCCAATAGCTCTTCAACCGACGAAAATGCCCCATTGCTCTCACGATAAGCCACAATCGCCTTGGCCTTGGCCTCTCCAACTCCCAACAACTCACGTTGCAAGGTCGTGGCATCTGCACCATTAAGATCAATTTTAACGCGTTGAGATGCTCCCACGTCAACGGCTTGCTGCGAGGCTACGGTTTCCAGTTTCGCGGCAGGTGCGGCGACAGCACCTATTGAGGCGCTGGTCAGAAGGGCAAAAACCAAGGAGTAGAAATAACGTGTACGCATCTGTGAAGCTCCATGACATCGTTAAGAAGAAACAGCTTTTTTCCCAAGCTGCCTCTCAAACTTAGGCGATGATGCACCGCTGTCAAAAATGTGTACGTTACCGGTTGTGTAACAATCAGGGCTCAAGACGCCGCTGCTGATAGATCCAGTCGACAATCTCTCCATCCGGGGCGTAACCACTGACAGTTTCCCGAAGCAGTTGGCGGACCCTGGCATAGTCATCCCGCTCAATCGCGACCAGCAATTCAGCCAGCTTGCTCTTGAGGACGTCCCAAGGCAGGTAGTCTTCGTTGGCACTCATGATCATTGGGTGCTGGGTCGCGACGACGTCGTGACCAATTAGCAACTCTTCGAAAAGCTTCTCGCCCGGGCGCAGGCCGGTGAACTGGATTGCAATGTCGCCGTGGGGGTTCTTTTCTGATCGAACGCTCAGGCCGGACAGATGAATCATTTTTTCCGCCAGCTCGACAATCTTCACGGGATCCCCCATGTCCAGCACAAACACATCTCCGCCCAACCCCATGGAGCCTGCCTGGATAACCAACTGTGCGGCCTCGGGAATGGTCATGAAATAGCGGGTGATCTTGGGGTGGGTAACCGTCAACGGCCCGCCGGATTTAATCTGTTTGTGGAACAAGGGTATAACCGAACCGGACGAGCCCAATACATTGCCGAACCGGACCATGGTGAAACGCGTTTTGTTAACCCGCGAGACGTTGCCCTTGTCGCCAAACAACACGGGGGCCAACTCACGGCTGAGGGCTTGCAATGTCAGCTCCGCAAGCCGTTTGGTGCTGCCCATTACATTGGTCGGGCGCACCGCTTTATCCGTGGAGATCAGGACGAAATTCGACACCCCCGCCTGTAACGAAGCCTGTGCTGTGTTCAATGTGCCGATTACGTTGTTCAGGATGCCTTCGGCGATGTTGTGCTCGACCATCGGGACGTGTTTATAAGCGGCGGCGTGATAAACCGTATCGACACTCCAGGTCTTCATCACGTCGAGCAGTTTGTCCTGGTCTCGTACCGATCCCAGAATAGGCAATAGCCGAACCGACAACGATTCCCGAATGACTCGAGGTTCAAGTTCGGACAGGATGCTATAGAGATTGAATTCGCTGTGCTCATACAGCAGCAAGGTAGTCGGCTTCAATGCCAGGATTTGGCGACAAAGCTCGGAACCAATCGAACCACCGGCCCCAGTGACCAAGACAGATTGTCCAGCGATACAATGTTCAAGCAGGTCAGCTTGTGCGGGTACCGAATCGCGCCCGAGAAGGTCCGCGATGTCTACTTCCTGAATATCATCGACCTTGACCCGACCACTGGCCAGGTCCATGAAGCCCGGAACGCTGCGCACATGCAGCGGGAAACCTTCAAGCAGCGCCAATATCTCCCGACGACGCCCACGTGAGGAGGAAGGCACCGCCAGCAGGATTTCTTCTGCGCCGGTTGTATCAATCATCTTTTGAATATTTCTGGGTGCGTAGACCTGCAACCCGGCGATCACGCGGTCTGCGATATTACTGTCATCATCGATAAATGCGACCGGTCGCATCACCCGCCCCATGCGTAGCGCGGCCACTAATTGATTACCAGCGGCTCCGGCCCCGTAGATAGCAACCTTGGGCAGACCATCGTCTCGATTGGCGAATGGAACATGTTGAGCTGCGGTGAACCAGTCCCCCAGGAAATACTGCCGCATCATCAGGCGTAAACCGCCAATCATGATCAGGCTCAACCACCAATAATTGAAAATAATGGAGCGTGGCACTACGGTTTTATGATTGCTATACCAATACACCACAAGGGCCAGCAGCAAGGCCGAAAGGCTGACCGCCTTGCAAATCGTGATCAGCGCATCGTTACCGAAATAACGCATGACAGCGCGATACATGCCAAATCGGATGAAGATCGGGATGGCAACCAACGGGGCAGAGCCGAAAAGCCATAAATGCGTAGCAATCGGGCTGGCCAATGCCTCAACACCCAGACGAACGACGAACGCCAGCCAGAGGGCGATCCAGACGAGAATAATGTCCGTTGCCAGTTGTAGCGCCCGCTTGTGGCGTCGTGGCAACCCTAGCAGGGCGACTCTTAATTTATCCATAAATCCTTTACGCATCTTGACCTGCCTCTGGTGCAACTCCGTTTTTATTGAACCGGGCGACGTCACGCATGACTGATAAAACGCTCATCAAAAAGAGTGCCTGTGTCAGCTTCGAAAGTTAGACCTTCTCTGGCCATCCCAGCGTGAACTGAATGACATGGCACCGGCGGCACGTTAATACCTGCCGCGCCGCGCCAGGCTCCTGAAATTTCACGCATCAGCAGCAATGCCTGAGAACGCAGTGGTATTGCGCAATCAGTTGAATCCGCGTAATGCTTGATTAATCAAACTGCCTGGACGAATGCTCAGCGCTGTCTCCTCTTCTCTGCCTTTTTGATTGGATTGTAGCAATAAGCTATTGCGCATCAGCAGGGCCCGTCATGAAATGGAGCATGCCCGCAATGACGTTCCCAGGCCAACAGGAAATTAATGAAAGTTTTTTACCCCTGGCAACACGATATCCACAGCCCATCCGAAAGCTGGATCTCGGCCCAGACGCCCAGTTTTGCGGACTGCCGTTGTCCCCTAAACTTAAACGGCAAGCCTATCCTCCTGGCAACCACCAACGTGCTCCATTAACGATCCCTGTGTTGCGGAATCAAGCGTTGTTGCTGGAATATCCAATCGACGATTTCACCTTCGGGCGCGTAACCGCTTACGGTTTCGCGTAGCAGCATTCGGACCCGTGAGTAATCATCCATGGTAACGGCGGCCATCAGATCATCCAGTTTGGCCTTGAGTTGTTCCCATGGCAGATGGTCTTCGTTGGCGCTCATGATCATCGGGTGCTGTGTCGCGACCACGTTGTCACCTATCAGCAATTCTTCATAAAGCTTTTCACCAGGCCGCAAACCGGTGAATTCAATCGCAATATCACCGTGCACGTTCTTCTCGGAGCACACATTCAAGCCAGACAAGTGAACCATTCTTTCGGCAAGCTCGGCGATTTTTACAGGCTCCCCCATGTCTAGCACAAACACATCTCCGCCTCGCCCCATCGATCCCGCCTGGATCACCAACTGGGCCGCCTCTGGAATTGTCATGAAATAACGGGTGATATTGGGATGCGTAACGGTGATGGGACCGCCGGATTTAATCTGCTGGCGGAAACGCGGAATAACCGAGCCGGAGGACCCCAGCACATTGCCGAAGCGCACCATGACGAAACGAGTCTTATTGACCCGGGCAACATTACCGCTGTCAGCGAAGAGCACCGGCGCAAGTTCTTGACTCAGCGCCTGCAAGACCATTTCTGCCAGGCGCTTGGTGCTGCCCATGATATTAGTAGGGCGCACGGCCTTGTCCGTGGAAATGAGCACGAAGTTCTCGACCTGGGCCTTCAACGCCGCTTGCGCGGTATTCAACGTACCGATGACGTTGTTAAGCATACCTTCAGCAATATTGTGCTCCACCAACGGCACATGCTTATAGGCTGCGGCGTGATACACCGTCTCGACGTTCCAGGAAGTCATGACGTCAAACATTTTAGCCGCATTACGCACTGAGCCCAGAATTGGCAACAAATTCACCGGGATCGATTGTCGGGCGATGACCTCCTCCAGTTCGCTCAAAATACTGTAGAGGTTGAACTCACTGTGATCGAACAACAGTAAAGTCGCCGGTTGCAGGGCGAGAATCTGTCGACAGAGTTCAGAACCGATCGACCCGCCCGCTCCCGTGACCAGAACGACCTTTGCGCTGATACAACGGGACAGAAGCTCGGGTTGCGCAGGCACCGCATCGCGCCCCAACAAGTCGGCAATATCGACCTCTTGGATGTCGTCAACTTTCACACGGCCACTGGCCAGATCCATAAAACCCGGCACGCTGCGTACGTGCAGTGGATATCCTTCCAAATACTCGAGGATTTCACGGCGTCGCGCACGACTCGCCGACGGAACGGCCAAGAGCACTTCCTGAGCGCCGGTGAGCTCAATCATCTTCTGGATATGCTTGGGTTTGAACACCTGCAAACCAGAGATCATGCGATTCGCGATACTGGTGTCGTCATCGATGAAAGCTACCGGCTGCATATCTCGACCAATACGCAAAGCCGCCACAAGCTGATTACCGGCAGCCCCGGCTCCGTAGATCGCCACTTTGGTAAGACCGGCCCCCCGGTTGACGAAGGGCACTTGGCCGGAGGGAATGAACCAATCGCCCATGAAATACTGACGCATAAGCAATCTCAAGCCGCCAATCATCACCAGGCTGAGCCACCAATAATTGAAGATAACCGAACGCGGCACAGGCGCCATATAAGAGGCGCCCCAGTACACCACGAGCGCCAAAACCAACGCGCTCAGGCTGACGGCCTTGACGATCGCGATCAAGGCATCGTTACCCAAGTAACGCATGACGGCACGGTACATACCAAAACGCACGAACAATGGGATAGCAATTAAAGAAGCACTGACAAGGAGCCACGGATGACTGCTAAACGGATTGATCATCTCGTCGAAGCCAAGGCGCACTGCGAACGCCAACCACAGGGCGGTCCAGACCAGCAGCACATCGGTCATGACCTGAAGCAGGCGTTTCTGCCGACGTGGCAGGCCCAGCAATGCAATGCGAAGTCTATCCATGAATATTTCCAGCACCTTGTTGTTCGTACCCATTCTTGTTATGTCCAGTTGCTCGATGACAGCCGTCCATGACCCGTTTCACATCTTTACCTGGGACATTCAGGCGTCCTCCAACTGGCCGGCCTTGAACTTGAAAGCCAATAACACCAGCGGCACGTAGGCCAGCAAAACACCCATCAGCCCATCCAGCTTCAGGACCACGACGCACCACGCGAGGGGAAACAACCACAGCACGTTGATCGCCGCCACTGCCAACGTGACAGGGCGATGGCGCCCATAATGACGCGAGGCAAACTGATAGGCATGGCTACGATGGGCCTCGTAGACTTTATCACCCCGCAAAAACCGCCGGATCAGGGTGACGGTCGCATCGACAATGAACACTCCCAGCAGAATCAGCCATGCCCAGAAGAAGGCCGGGGAAACCCAGGCGGCTTGCAGAGACATGATCCCAAGTGCGATGCCCAGGAAGCCACTGCCCGCGTCTCCCATGAAGATTTTCGCGGGCGGAAAATTCCAGAAAAAAAAGCCCAGCACGGCAGCGGCCAAGACCAGCGGAGGCCAGATCAGGCCGGTGAAACCCGACAGTACGTAGAGAGCACTCGCCCCCAGGCAGGCCAGCACAGCCTCTATACTGGCGATACCGTCAATACCGTCCATGAAGTTATACAGGTTGAGAATCCAGACAAGATAAAAAGCAGCCAGAGCATGACCTATCCAGGATAGATCAACGCTGACACCAAACAGGTCCAGGGGCGCTAAGCCTTGAAGCCATATCAACGCCCAGACAGCTGCACTGAAATGCCCAAGCAATCGCCACCGTGCGGCAATATGTCCATGGTCATCCATGAAACCCACGATGGCGACCAATGCACCTGCCCCACCCAACGCAACCATGTAGTGAAGCTGTACCAAACCCAGCTGGCCGAGCAAAGGCAAGGTCATCAGGAACGCCACGACGATGGCGACGCCCCCGCCCCGGGGCGTCGGGATACTGTGAGAGCTGCGTGCATTCGGAATATCGATGATGCTACGCGCCAAGGCATACCGGCGCAGCCCGGCAGTCATGAGTAGCGACGCCATCGTGACAGAGGCAAATATCCAGAAATACGTCATTTATCTTGATTCGTCCTGAAATGCCGTGCGGTCTTGGCCAGTGCATCATCGACACTCACGGGAGGGTTCCAATTCAAAAGTGTACGGGTCTTCTCGATACTGACCTGCAGCGAACCACAAAGGCGCTGGGACAATGCTTTCCTGCCCAGCATGCTGGCGCCGCGCTCGAGTATCCAACTAGGGACCGGAATCAACCGCGCTGGTTTACCCAGCGCGTGGGCCATCCGGCTTAGCAACATCGTGGTCGACAGATCTTCTCCATCGTTGACCAGGAAGGTCTGGTTCGCCGCCGCTGGATGGTCGATACACGTTACGATGAGATCGACCAGATTATCGATGCTCACTAGGCTTCGCCGGTTATCGATGGCGCCGAATGGCAAAGGCACGCCTTTGTCCAACCAACGCATCATATTCAAGAAATTAGCCTTCACGCCGGGCCCATAAACCAGGACAGGCCGGATGACGACCACTTCCATCCCTGTCGCCAGCGCAACTTCCCGCAGCCCCTGCTCAGCCTCCTGCTTGGACACGCCATACGGGTCCGTTGGAGCAGGCATATCGTCCGCAGTATAAGGTTGGCCGGTCGAGGTACCTTCCCCGTTCACTTTGATGGAGCTGATAAAGATAAATCGACGGACGCCGGCTTCAGCTGCTTGCCTTGCAAAATTCAGCGTTCCTTCAACGTTCACCTGCCGAAAAGCAGCCAGCGGATCAGCTTCTGTATCATTCATTACGTGCACGCGAGCGGCGCAATGAATGATCGCATCCACATTCGCCAAGTGCGTGTGCCATTGGGTTTGTGCAGAGAACGAGTCAATTCGCACAGTATTGATAGGCGCCGATAAATTCCGATCACCGCGAACCACCGCGAATACCGATTTTCCTGAGTCTGCCTGCAACCGCACGGATACCGCTCCACCTACAAATCCGCTCGCGCCGGTCACGAGAATACTTTTCTGCATCAGTGATTGACCTTTCGTAGCGTGGCTTTTCTGAAGATATCTTCCAAACGCGTCAGCAGCCGTTGCTTGGAGTAGTGCTGAAGATAATACTCACGGCCGCTCTCTCCCATGACCTTACGTAAGGGAGGAGTGATAGCCGCCAATGCCTGAGTGATACGTGCCAAGCCATCCGCGTCGCCGGATGCACATGTAAACCCTGCACCGGACTCATCAATTACACGTGCTGCTTCCCCATTGATCATTCCCAGCAGAGGCTTCCCGGAGGCTAGGTAAGCCTGGACTTTGCCGGGAATGGTTTTTTCAAACACATCATTGGTCTTCAGTGACACCAACAGTGCATCGGCGTTGGCAAACAAGGCAGGCATGGCATCCAATGGATGCCTGCCCAAGAGCAGAACGTTGTCCAAGCCTCGCTTACTCACCTGTTGGCTCAGCCATTGACTCATCCGGCCATCACCGACGATGGCCCAACGCACAGCGACTTTCCCACGCAGTTGCTCAGCAGCGTCCAGCACCGCAGGGAAATCCTGGGCCTCCCCCAGATTCCCAGCAAATACCACCGTAAAAACCGACTCGTCACGTGCAAGTATCGAGGTCAAGTGATTCGGAGCTGCAGAGAAGTCGTCTTCAGCCCAACTGGGAAAGTAAATCAAGCGTCGCGGGTCCATGGGACGTGTACAGTAGCCTCGGACGTTATCAAAAAAACCATTGGACTGTAGCAAAAGGTAGTCAGCACGGTTATAGATCCAAGACACCATTCGACCAACCATGGACAACAACGCCGGTTGTTTCAAAACGCCGACGGCCTTTAAAGTGTCCGGCCACAAATCCAATACCCAGATAAACACGGGGGCTTTCTTTAAACGGCCGATCACCAACGCAGGGATCGCCGCCATGATCGGGGAAACTGCGTAGACGAATACGGCATCGAAACTGCGTCCTCGCAACGCATACGCACCTAGGGTCGAAGCACTGGAAAAAAAACTCAGGTAGTTGAAAATCAACTGTATGCTGCGTTTGCCGCGCGGGAGCATAGGCACCCGCACAACGCGGGCACCCTGATATTCGGTGAACTGTGCAGGTGCCGCCTTGTAGGCTTCAAACACCACCCCTTCCGGATAATTGGGCACTCCGGTAAGCACTGTTACCGCGTGCCCTTTTTCGGTGAAGTCACGTACCAAGTCGTTGATGCGCATGTTCTCTGGCCAGAAATACTGCGTCACCACCAAAATATTCAGCTTGCTCTCTGGCATTTTCACAACTCGACTCAATACCGCTTCCAAACAACACGGTTTACGTAGTCAGTATAACTGTGCAGGATCCTAGCAACTTTTTCAGAAACGTTAGGCATGCTGTAGTCCGCCACCAAGCGAAGGCTGCGCTCACTACCTGATTTTTGTGTCTGAAGGATACTCAGCCCTTGCAGCACTCGCTCGACTTCCAGCCCGACCATCATTACAGCCGCTTCTTCCATACCCTCTGGTCGCTCATGAGCTTCACGCAAGTTCAAGGCGGGAAAATTGAGAATCGAAGACTCTTCATTGATGGTGCCGCTGTCAGAGAGAGCCGCACGTGACTCCAGTTGCAGCTTGTTGTAATCCATGAATCCCAAGGGCTTGAGCAATCGGACATTTTCATGAAACACGATGCCCATCGCATCAACACGCTTTTGGGTGCGCGGATGGGTAGAGACGATAACAGGCTGGCCGAACGTACTGGCCACGGTATTGAGCACCTCGACCAATTTGAGAAAGTTCTTATCCGAGTCGACGTTTTCTTCACGGTGAGCACTGACAACAAAGAACTTACCCGCCTCCAACCCAAGTCGCTCCAAGACGTTTGAAGCCTCGATGCTATCGCGATAATGGTTGAGCACTTCAAACATGGGACTGCCCGTCTTGATCACACGATCTGCAGGCAAACCTTCGCTTAGCAAATAATCCCGGGCGATAGTGCTATAGGTCAGGTTGATGTCCGCTGTGTGGTCAACGATACGTCGGTTGATCTCCTCAGGGACGCGCATATCAAAGCAACGGTTTCCGGCTTCCATATGGAATGTCGGAATCTTGCGCCGTTTGGCGGGGATAACGGCCATGCAACTGTTTGTATCGCCCAGTACCAGCACGGCTTCAGGCTCGATGGTAGCCAGCACCCGGTCCACCGCGATGATTACATTGCCGATGGTTTCCGCGCCGGTGGTCCCGGCAGCATTCAAGAAGTGATCAGGCTTTCGGATGCCTAAGTCTTGAAAGAAAATCTCGTTCAGCTCGTAGTCGTAATTCTGCCCAGTATGGACAAGGATATGCTCACAATACTGGTCAAGCGCGGCCATGACCCGTGATAAACGGATGATTTCCGGGCGAGTTCCGACGACAGTCACGACTTTCAGTTTTTTCATTTTCTCAGGCCATTTTTGAATAAATTAAATGTGCTTAACATATCAGCCACCACGCCACCGCGCATTAAGTCAACGACAGCCACTCAAGCTCTTTACAGGAGATGAAATATTCGGAGATTTCATTTCGCACGCCTACTGACACGCAATCTCTGAACATCTGATGTTAAGCCTCTGTGCCAACTGGCAGTGCGTAAGTATCCGGCGCAGAACGATCGAAAATTTCGTTAGCCCAAAGCAACACGATCATTTCATCGGTGCCAATATTCGTGATGTCGTGCGTCCACCCTGGCACGGTTTCAACTATTTCCGAACGCTCGCCTGTTGTGGTCAGCTTATAGAACTCACCCGACACTATATGGCGGAATCGAAAGCAGGCAGTACCTTTGATAACAAGAAACTTTTCAGTTTTCGAGTGGTGATAGTGTCCGCCGCGAGTAATGCCCGGGTGTGCGGTGAAATAAGAAAACTGGCCAGAATCCTTAGTCTTTAACATCTCAACAAAAGCACCTCGAGGATCAACGTGCCTTGGAACTTCGTAAGTAAATTGATCTGGGGACAGATAGCTGAGGTACGTAGAATACAACGCCCGACACAACCCTGCTCCAACACGCTCGGATATCATCGTATCGCGACTGTCGCGAAAAGATTCCAGCTGCTCAGCAAGCGCGCCTACAGTGGTATCGTACTGAGGCACAACTTCTACAAAAGGGGTTCCTTCCCTTCTCCCCTCTAGAACATCCATAAAGCATTGTACGACATCATCAACATACGTAAGCTTTAGAGCCGCACTGGGATCATTTATTGAGATCGGCAATCCGTGTGCAATGTTATGGCAAAATGTAGCTACGGCTGAATTGTAGTTAGGTCGCGCCCATTTTCCGAAGACATTCGGCAAACGAAATATATGTACCGGCGATCCGGTATCATTTTGTAAATCGCGTAATAACTGCTCAGCCCCAAGCTTACTGCTTCCATAGGGATTATCCAAGGGCGCTT
Organism: Pseudomonas sp. Q12-87; assembly: GCF_001269755.1. NCBI lineage: Bacteria > Pseudomonadati > Pseudomonadota > Gammaproteobacteria > Pseudomonadales > Pseudomonadaceae > Pseudomonas > Pseudomonas sp. Q12-87. The sequence goes on from NZ_LHVI01000024.1 coordinate 109,756, forward strand.
GAATAGACGATGTATAGACCACAGGTACCGGCCGACCACGCTTTCGGATCGCATCACAAAGGACACCAGTAAGATCAGTGTTACCCTTTTGGAAATCCAAAGGATCTTGAGGGCGATTGATCCCCGCCAAATGGAAAATAAAATCCACTTGATCAATTAAACTTGGGAGGCTCGCGATAGAATCATTACGCGTAAATGATAATACCTCAACATCGGATTTTACACTAAAATGCGATATGAGATTGCGACCAATAAAGCCGTTAGCACCTGTGATCAAAATTTTCATTAATTACTCCTCGGGCACCGCGTGCTCACCACGCTGAATCGCACGCATGAAGTCCAACTTGAGCAACAGTTCGCGCATACCTTCTACATCGAGACGCTCAGTGTTATGAGAATTATAATCTTCGGTACGAGAAATTTTTGTTTCACCTTGCTCTACAAACTTAGCATAGTTCAGATCGCGTAAGTCAGGAGGCACACGAAAATAATCGCCACGGTCCTCAGCACATGCCATTTCTTCGCGACTTAGTAAAGCTTCAAAGAGTTTCTCGCCGTGCCGTGTACCAATTACCTGAATAGGGTGATCTGGCACATCAAGCATACTAGTCAATGCTTGCGCTAAGACTTCCACCGTAGCTGCCGGAGCTTTCTGAACGAACATGTCGCCATTCGAGCCATGCTCAAACGCATACAATACCAGATCAACGGCATCCGCGAGAGTCATCATGAATCGAGTCATGTTAGGATCAGTCAGACTCAGAGGGGTACCTGATCTAATTTGATCAATAAATAAAGGAATCACCGACCCTCTTGAGGCCATTACGTTCCCATATCGCGTACCACAAATCACAGTGTTGTTATCATTACGCGACTTGGCAACCATTACCTTTTCCATCATCGCTTTGGAGATCCCCATTGCGTTGATTGGATAAACGGCTTTATCCGTGCTGAGGCAAACGACGCGCTTAACATTATTTTGTATTGCTGCTTCAAGCACGTTATCGGTGCCCAGTACGTTCGTCTTAACGGCTTCCATAGGATGGAATTCGCAGGAAGGTACTTGTTTCAAGGCAGCCGCATGAAATATGTAGTCCACCCCGCGTGTAGCGTTAAGGACGCTTTGAAAATCCCTAACATCACCAATGTAAAACTTCAATTTACTATTGGCATATTTTTTGCGCATATCATCTTGCTTTTTCTCATCTCGGCTGAATACGCGTATTTCTTTGATATCGGTATCCAGGAACCGCTTGAGCACTGCGTTTCCGAAGGAACCTGTTCCCCCGGTAATTAAAAGCGTAGAATCCTTGAATGAAATAGCCATAAAAAACCCCTTATAGTAATGAAATAATGATACTTCTCGCGTTTTCTACGCTCAAGTTTTTTTCATAATAATGTCGGCCGTTCCTGCCCAGCTCAGCGCAGAGCGCTGAATCCTCAATCAGCAGGTCCAGCTTCGCCTTCAGCGCCGCCGCGTCACCAGCCACTACAGCATAGCCACCGCGAACGTCGTTTTCCAAAATATCGCCAAAATCCGTAACCGAATCCAGCGACGCCAGAATCGGCAATGAAACTTTAAAGTAATCAAGCGATTTCGATGGGAAACTGGGCACTGTTAACTTCCTAGACAGCGATATGAGACCGACATCGCACGACTGCACAACGTGCTCATATTCTTCCCGCGGAATATAATCAATAAAGATAATATTCTGCAGCCCACGCACCGCAACCGCTTTTTGCAGGCTTTCTTTTTCAGTGCCTTTACCAATAAAAACGAAGGTCACTTCATCTTTTGAATACATCGCGGCCAAGTCAAGTATATTTTCCAATTCTTGCACGATTGACATCGCACCACCGTATATCGCAATGAACCCTTGAGGTGGCAAATTATACTTTTTTCTCACCTCAACTTTATCGACTGGTTCAATTTTCTTGATCTTCGCCCAGATCGGCAAAAGTTTAACTTTTTCTTTTGAGACGGAAGGAAAATTATCGAAAAGAAATCGAGCATTACCTTCAGTCATACAACCGATTCGATCAAAACTGGCATACATCAATTCCTCCAGATATCGAAAAAAACCGAAGAACAGCTTGTTCCTGATCGCACCGAGATCCTTTAAATAGAAAGGAAAAAAATCCCACAACACGAGGAAACTTTTAGAATTATATCGCTTCTTAAAGAAGTGGGACATTCCTAGAATTGTGACGCAAGGCGTATTCGCTATGAGCAAATCACAAAATTTAATCTCTTTGGCAATTTTGTATCTTGCAAGAAAGGGAAATATGAATATTTTCAACGCCGTCCCTATGACTCCGGAGTTATAAAATATCGACGGAAGCTTGATTCGTATTACTTTAATCCCATCTATAACTTTCGTAACCGATTCTGGCTCGTTTTTTAGCCAAGAGAAAACGACGACCGTAACGTCGCTTCCTTGTTCGTTCATAGAATAGGCCAACTCATTAGTGAGCCAAGCGTCTTTTTTGTCGTCAGCATACTTGGTGGTAAGCAGTACAATATCTTTACGCAAGCTCATCATTTGGACCACAGCTCGTCAAGTTGATTGAGTAGGTTATCTGTTCGCTCCTGCCCCGTCGAATTGTGCATATCATAAAACAGCTGACTCTGGTAGGGGATATAAACGATGGAAAGCGGACTCGAGAGAAATCGATAAAACGGCAAATACCCGACTAATGCAATTACAAAAACCGTAACCAGCCGGCTTGTATAGTTTAAGCGCAACAATGTATTCAATGCCGCACCGATTAAAAACACCGCAAAAAAATACTGGTATCTAGTAGACAGTGTTGGAAATCCAAATATTATCAGAGGGATAAGCAAGCCCACAAATGCCAGACGATAGAGGATGGGAGGTGCTGATTGTTTGGTATCGTTTTGAGCGCCACCGTTACCCCATGCTAGATAGATGCTTGAAAAAATCACAACAGACACAAGGACATAGGCTGCACGGTAGGCAAAAGAAGCATTAAACACATCCCTATCCAGATAAATCATGTACTTGGGGTCCACATAAATTATAAGCACTTCTACGGCAGCACGAATAACATCCAACGAAGATAAATACAGCGCAACCGAGACCAGAAAGACGATTAGAAACGTCGTTCGACTCAAGGGAAACCAATAAATTAACAGTAACAACAACACTCCACCCAATACCGAGTAGTGTATAGAGGTAGCGATGGCGAACAGCGTAAATGCAAGAATCCGCCTTCCCGATAAAAATTTATGTGCTCCAAGTAAGAAGATACTAACCGCCAACCCCTGCCTAAGTAAGGAAAACGCGGGAATCAAATAAAAGTCCGGGACAGAGTACATTACAGCCAATACCAGCAGACAATGCTTGGGAAAAAAACTCCTCACTACGATGGATATGAATACAATCTCAGCAATAGAAACCAAAGCGGAAAAATGCTCAAACGCCAGATCAAGGAACGATGAAACATGAACCAGCCATTCATATCCAAATTCAAAATCCAGATAAAACTCTTCACCACTTCGTATTGCATTGTAATGTGATTCGTAGATTGGCCAGTCGTAGCCTGTCTGAAATTTCAGTCCAACAAACAAGGAGAGAAGCGCCACTTGAAATGTATATATCGCCACGGACGGTGAAGTTGCCTTTTTTAATGACAACAGGGCCAACACCCAAATCAGCGCATATATGACATTATATTGCATCATGACGCGGCCGCCCCAACAGACCTTGTTTTATTTCTGCTGACAAAAAACCATAACAGCACTAGAAATAGCGAAATCATGCCCTGCAGAACATAGCCGTAAGCCATACTTTCAAGCCCATAGAGCCTGTAGAAAAAAATACATAATGCCAGATATAAGAATGCCGTAATCATCTCATAAATCAGATAGGCTCTAACGCGCTGTTTGGCGAGCATTACATAAAGAAATATCCAGCCCAGGCATTTCAGCCCGTCCCCTATGACATATGCCTTCAGCACTTCTGAGGAGACTACGAAAGCCTCACCATAAATCAGCCAGACAATAAAATTTGCCAGCTGGCCAACCACGAGGACCAAGACAACGCCAAAAACCAACGCTACTACCGCCATCCGCCAAACAAAGCTGTCCAGAATTCGTCCTTCCATTGCACTATACTTTGGCAATAAAAGAGTAGAAAACAGTACACTACAGATACCCATATAAATATCTGACAGACGTGTTGCTGCGTACCAAAGACCAGACTCAGCCATTGTGCCATTCGTAGCAATATAGTTTCTTAGGAATATCTGCCCTCCATACACAACCACGGCGGACCCCAACGCCATGAAGGAATATGAAACTAATACTTTTAGTATCTCACCATCAATTTTTTTAAAAACACCTCGCATTCGCGGCAGATAAAAACGTTTAGGCAAAAACAGCATGCAGACACCCGCAACAACGGGCGCTAATACCACAGAATAAACCGCCCCTTTTTTCCCAAAAAAGAATGAAATGACGCAAACTGAAAGCGCCGTTATAAAAGCAGTGGCCATAGAGTACCAAAAATACTCATTGTATTTTTGCATCCCATTAAAATAGGATACAAACAAATTATTCAGCCCTAAAAAAAAACCTCCCAACGGCAGAAGCAACAGCACTACCACCCAATCTCCTTGTAAGAAATAACTTGAAATTTCTCTACTTGAAAGAAGAAAAACGACAAAACAAATCAAACTTAAAAAAGCCAACAAAAACGCAGAAGTCCGCACTATACTCTCTTTAGTGTGTTTATCTTCTGCGATCAACTTTACTACACCAGTTGTAGTTACTGATGAAACACCGGCACTTAATATTTGAAGAAAGGATTGGACCTGCCCAACTACAGCCATTCCACTGGGCCCCACGTAAAACGCAACTACCTTTAGCGAGGCGACAGAAAACATCAATTTAAATACAGCCTGAACGGCAATATTTATGATCGGCCGAAGCATTCCCTTTCTTGTTGCCGTACTGCCAACCATAGCGTAACACCTAACACGAGCGGCGCAAAAAACTATAACGACATCGATTTCGAAACCGGAAGTAACTATTTATGTCGTTAGAATCGATCAGACCTACAGCCTGGGGATTCCATGTCCAAAAATGCCACTTTATAAATCAAGGACCAGCATACTTATGACTTAACACTAACGCTGTCAAAATCGAGGTCTGCTGCCGGAACAAACTCACCAGTTTCGATTCAGCCAAGAGATACGAATCGCTGGCATATGCACTACCAACCTGCCTGAAACCTGTCGATCCAGACCTGACGCCATGATATGGATTATTCTTCAACACGAGCTTGAAATACCTGCCTCAACAGCGCGGCCCCAACCCCCAAAACAAGGCCGAGGATCATTCCTTTCAATAAAATAGCCAGCTTATTTGGCTTAATTGGGGTTTGTGGTACCTCCACGTTACCATCCTGCCTATATACCGACACCTGATCAGGTTCGACTTTAAGCATTCGATAGAAATTGTAACGCATCTGCAGCGTGCGCAGATCTGGAATGAATGCATCGTCAGAAACTCTTGCCTCCAACGCGGATACCTCCGCCGCCAAAGCTAAACTTCCTCGCTGATAATCCATCTTACTGCCTGTATCGACAGTGATATCAACCGCAGCAGAGGAATTTATCACAGGCGTTTTCAAACCAATTATTTCAGCAACTTTTAGAGCTTCACGAAGCTGCTGGATACGGTCCTCACGAACCCGTTGAGCATTCTCTCGCAAGCTAGTAATCCGCTGTTCCAGATTCCTTGCCCGAACCGCTGCCTCAGTTGTAACGTTTTTGATCAGCTCTGCCTTGGAGGCCTCACTGGCCCGTTGCACGTAAGCTCTGACCCACTCGGTTGCCTCTGCCGCGTCATCACTCTGGACAACGACCGAGAATCTTTCGGGAGTATCCTTACCCGGTCCTCCTACTATCAGCACACGAGAAAAATTCTCATATAAACGGTCAAGCGGCCCCTTACGCTGAGACTCTTCAAGTGAAGGCAAATAGATGTCACGGAAAAAGGTTTGGCGAAGGGTTTCACTCTGAAGATTGCGAGCAAACAGATCGTACACTTGCTTTATTGAATAGGGTTCCAGCTCAGTGCTCGTGCCACGGCCGTAATTTAACTCAGCAATGCCATTTTGAGTTGGTGGGCTAATATAAAATCTAGCCTCATAGATTGGTTTGGTAAGATAGGCAACCGCCCCAGCCCCAACCGTCACTGCGAACGTAACACCTATAACAAGCCACTTTTGAACCCAAAGATTGCGTAGCAGCGCAATCAAATCAATTTCCTGAGCGTCATTTGCATCAACACGATTATTACGCATACGGTTTCTCAAATGCGGCGGCGGAAAATTTGCCCTTCAATGTGCTGCTTGCACTAAAGGTTAACGCTGAGGAGGTCTCGAAAAAAATTTCGGTAGACCCTGAGAATTCTGACATTGAAAAACACACCCAAATATAAACAATTGCTAACGGCGATCCCTTCACCAGGGTGACAAATCATGTAGCTTTATTTTAACCACAAACGTATCTTCGCGAACCAAGCGAGTGACGGACTGATAACCATCCCCGCCAGAAGCGCAAGGAGTATCAAGGCCGAAACAGGAAGCTGAGGGGCTGACCAACCGGCGAACGCCAAGGATACAGGTTGTGTATTTTCAATTACAAATAGAATAATCGTCAAAGCTACGAGCAGCGCGGCTACGAACAAAGCCACCCGTTTAAAACCCCTCATAGCCCCCCCCCTCTGCGGCCTTTTCGTCAGAACTCATCCCCCTCCTCCTCATTCACCCGATCTCTAAGCTCTTTACCCGGCTTGAAATGAGGAACGAACTTCCCGTCCAGGCTGACGGACTGACCGGTCTTTGGGTTTCGACCTACCCGCGGAGCGCGGTAGTGCAGGGAAAAGCTACCGAAACCACGAATCTCGATACGATCTCCGGTAGCCAGGCACTGGGACATCTGTTCAAGCATGGTCTTGATGGCCAGCTCCACATCCTTGGATGAGAGCAGCCCTTGATGGGTGACAATTCGTTCGATCAACTCCGACTTCGTCATATTTTTCCCTTCTTTTTCAAGCAGCTAGGAAAATCGCTTGAAAAGGTTTTAGCATGACCGGAGGGATTTGAACAGCCCAAGTATTGACATTCTTCCTGACTCCCTTGTCACCTCTTTCCGAGCTGGCAGGGAGACTCTCCTCAAGCTACCGACAGATGACGAGCATCGTACGCGTCAGATAGCCAGCCGGATTAAAACCAAAAGGGTACCGATCTTCATCCTTCGCATCGTCGGATCGGGTAATTACCTTGTAACCCGCCCCCTTGCACTCTCTTGCCGCTCTCTTGTGGCACTTCTCCCAGCCGGAACCCAACCCCGAGCAGTCGACCTCGATACCACTGACACCACGCACTGCGTGGGTCTTGGCGCTTGTAGAGCAACCTGCCAGCACTAAGACACTCAACACCAGAAAGAGCTTGTTCATTCAGTTCCTTTAGACGAGGGTCCGGATCAATCACTTATACAAGTCGGAGCCCCACCTTGAGTAAATTTTTATCTGCTTCATAAAAGAGACAGCCTGGTTAAAGGGTTGGTTTCGCAACGTCTCGAATGAACACCGTCATGGGTAGCAGCTTACGGAGCGCAGAGCACCTTGAAAAATCGCAGGCACAAAAAAGGGCGACCGAAGTCGCCCTTTTTAATGATCAAGCAGAACTCAGTTCTGTTTGGCCATTGCCTGACGCAGCAGTGCAGCCATGGTGGTGTCAGCTGCTTCGCCTTCCGGAGCTGCTTTCAGGCTCTGGATGGCTTCTTTCTCTTCAGCATCGTCTTTCGACTTGATGGAGAGCTGGATTACGCGGCTCTTGCGATCAACGCTGATGATCTTGGCTTCTACTTCTTCGCCTTCTTTCAGAACGTTGCGCGCGTCTTCAACGCGGTCACGGCTGATTTCGGAGGCTTTCAGAGTCGCTTCGATATCGTCGGCCAGGGTGATGATGGCGCCTTTAGCGTCAACTTCTTTCACGATGCCCTTAACGATTGCGCCTTTGTCGTTCTCTTGAACGTACTCGGAGAACGGATCGCTTTCCAGCTGCTTGATACCCAGGGAGATGCGCTCGCGCTCTGGGTCAACCGACAGGATAACGGTGTCCAGCTCGTCGCCCTTCTTGAAACGGCGTACGGCTTCTTCGCCCACTTCGTTCCAGGAGATGTCGGACAGGTGAACCAGGCCGTCGATGCCGCCGTCCAGACCAATGAAGATACCGAAATCGGTGATCGACTTGATGGTGCCGGAGATTTTATCGCCCTTGTTGAACTGGCCAGAGAAGTCTTCCCATGGGTTGGACTTGCACTGCTTGATGCCGAGGGAGATACGACGACGCTCTTCGTCGATGTCCAGAACCATGACTTCCACTTCGTCGCCGACTTGTACGACTTTCGAAGGGTGGATGTTCTTGTTGGTCCAGTCCATTTCGGAAACGTGTACCAGGCCTTCAACGCCTTCTTCCAGCTCAGCGAAGCAGCCGTAGTCGGTCAGGTTGGTAACACGAGCGGTGACGCGGGTGCCTTCTGGGTAACGGGCTTTGATAGCGACCCATGGATCTTCACCCAGTTGCTTGAGGCCCAGGGAAACACGATTGCGCTCGCGATCGTACTTCAGAACCTTGACATCGATCTCGTCGCCAACGTTGACGATTTCCGAAGGATGCTTGATACGCTTCCAGGCCATGTCGGTGATGTGCAGCAGGCCATCGACGCCACCCAGATCGACGAATGCGCCGTAATCGGTGAGGTTCTTGACGATACCCTTGACCTGCTGGCCTTCCTGCAGCGATTCCAGCAGAGCTTCACGCTCGGCGGAGTTCTCGGCTTCCAGGACACTGCGACGGGAAACGACAACGTTGTTGCGCTTCTGGTCCAGCTTGATGACCTTGAATTCCAGCTCTTTGCCTTCCAGGTGCGTGGTATCGCGCACTGGACGGACGTCAACCAGGGAACCTGGCAGGAACGCACGGATGCCGTTAACGTCGACAGTGAAGCCGCCTTTAACCTTACCGTTGATAACGCCCTTGACCACTTCCTCAGCTGCGAAGGCCGCTTCCAGAACGATCCAGCATTCAGCACGCTTGGCTTTCTCACGGGACAGCTTGGTTTCACCAAAGCCATCTTCAACCGAGTCCAGCGCCACGTGAACTTCGTCACCGACGTTGATGTTCAGTTCGCCAGCGTCGTTGTAGAACTGCTCAAGCGGGATAAGCGCTTCAGACTTCAGACCAGCGTGGACGGTTACCCAGCGAGCTTGGTAATCGATATCAACGATAACGCCGGTGATGATGGAGCCTGCCTGAAGGTTCAGGGTTTTCAAGCTTTCTTCAAAGAGTTCCGCAAAGCTTTCGCTCATTTTAATTCCTGTTGATTAGGGCGAAGTAAACGCCCATCTCCACACCCCAGACGGTGTGGGTTAGTTTCATATATAAGAAGCGCCGCAGGACTATGACTGGTCCCCTGCGGAGCTTCCTGGTCACCCGGCGATATCGCGAAGCGCGATCTCGCTCATGATGCGTTGCAACACCTGGTCAATGGACAACTCCGTGGAATCCAGCTGAATCGCATCGGCCGCCGGCTTAAGCGGGGCTACTGCGCGCTGGGTATCACGCTCGTCGCGTGCACGGATCTCATCTAGCAGACTCGACAGACTAACATCCTCGCCTTTGCCCTTCAACTGCAAATATCGGCGGCGAGCCCGCTCCTCGGCGCTGGCGGTCAGGAAAATCTTCAGCGGCGCATCGGGAAAGACCACGGTGCCCATGTCCCGACCGTCGGCCACGAGCCCTGGCGGCTCCTGGAAGGCGCGCTGGCGCTGCAGCAACGCCTCGCGCACCGCCGGCAGCGCAGCGACTTGGGAAGCGCCGGCGCCCACGCTTTCGGTACGGATGACATCGCTGACTTCGTCGCCCTCCAGAATGATGCGCTGGAGCTGACCGTCGGTCGCCGCGATGAACTGCACGTCCAGATGTGCGGCCAGCGCCTTGAGCAATTCTTCGTTGGTCAGGTCGACCCCATGATTGGCGGCGGCGAACGCCAGCAAACGGTACAAGGCACCTGAATCGAGCAGGTTCCAGCCCAGTTGCCTGGCCAGGATCCCGGCGACAGTGCCCTTGCCCGAGCCGCTTGGGCCATCGATGGTGATGACCGGTGCCTTGATGTTCACGACTGTGCCTCTTGTGCTACTCGAATACCGACCTGCGCGCACAGCGCCAGGAAGTTCGGGAACGACGTGGCGACGTTGGCGCAATCATGGATGCGAATCGGCGCGCTGGCGCGCAACGACGCAACACTGAAGGCCATGGCGATACGGTGATCACCGTGGCCATGGACTTCGCCGCCACCAATCTGGCCGCCATCGATGATAATACCGTCCGGTGTCGGCTGGCATTTGACACCCAGTGCCAGCAGGCCGTCGGCCATCACCTGGATGCGATCGGACTCCTTGACCCGCAGCTCTTCAGCGCCGGTCAACACGGTGCGCCCTTCGGCACAGGCAGCCGCCACGAACAGCACCGGGAATTCATCGATGGCCAGTGGAACCAGGGCCTCTGGAATCTCGATACCCTTGAGTTTAGCTGCTCGTACACGCAAGTCAGCCACTGGCTCGCCGCCCACTTCACGCTGGTTTTCCAGGGTGATGTCAGCGCCCATCAGGCGCAGGATGTCGATCACCCCGGTACGGGTCGGGTTGATGCCGACGTGCTCGAGTACCAGGTCGGAGCCTTCGGCAATCGACGCCGCCACGAGGAAAAACGCCGACGACGAGATGTCGCCCGGGACTTCGATGTGGGTGGCTGTCAGTTTGCTGCCGGACTCCACCGAGGCCGTGGCGCCATCGACCGTGACCGGGTAGCCAAAGCCACGCAGCATGCGCTCGGTGTGATCGCGGGTCGGGGCCGGCTCGGTAACGGTGGTCTTGCCTTCGGCATAGAGGCCGGCCAGCAACAGGCAGGACTTCACCTGGGCGCTGGCCATCGGCATGGTGTAGGTCAGGCCCTTGAGCTTGTTGCCGCCGCGAATGACCATTGGCGGACGACCCTCGGCCGCCGTCTCGATGACCGCACCCATTTCCCGCAGCGGATTGGCCACGCGGTTCATCGGGCGCTTGGACAGCGAGGCGTCACCGGTCAGCGTGCTATCAAAGTCTTGCGCGGCCAGCAGGCCGGACAACAGGCGCATCGAAGTGCCGGAGTTGCCCAGGTAGATTGGCCCCGGAGCCGGCTTGAGGCCATGCAGGCCAACACCATGGATGGTCACGCGACCGTGATGCGGGCCTTCGATGACCACGCCCATGTCGCGAAACGCTTGCAGCGTCGCCAGGGCGTCTTCGCCCTCGAGGAAACCTTCCACCTCGGTCACGCCTTCGGCGAGGGAGCCGAGCATGATCGAACGATGGGAAATCGATTTATCGCCCGGTACACGAATACGCCCACTCAGGGAGCCACCAGGTTGTGCCAGGAAAATCAGATCGTTGGAGTTCATAGCGTCCACATAGGCCCGACGGGCCAGGATTTTACTGAAATGCTCGCGGGCCACCCTGGCGCGCGTGAAAACGCCCAGCAATTGGTGCCCGTCCCCTGCATCGACCGCGTCGCGCAAGGCGTCGAGGTCGCTGCGAAATGTATCGAGTGTGCGCAGGACAGCTTCACGGTTGGCGAGGAAGATGTCGTGCCACATGACCGGGTCACTACCGGCGATTCTCGTGAAATCGCGGAAACCGCCGGCAGCGTAACGGAAGATCTCGAGATTTTCATTGCGTTTGGCTAATGAATCCACCAGGCCGAACGCCAACAGGTGCGGCAAATGGCTAGTGGCAGCCAGCACTTCGTCGTGACGCTCGACTTGCATGTGCTCGACATCGGCGCCCAGCTCACGCCACAAACGGTCCACCACCGCCAACGCCGCCGGATCGGTCTGCTCCAGCGGTGTCAGGATCACTTTGTGCCGACGAAACAGCTCGGCATTGGAAGCCTCCACCCCGCTCTGCTCGGAGCCGGCGATCGGATGGCCAGGCACGAAGCGCACCGGCATGCCGCCGAAGGCCTCGGTGGCCGCGCGCACGACGTTGCCCTTGGCGCTGCCGACGTCGGTGAGAATGGCTTGCCCCAGATCCATGGTCGCCAGGCGCGCCAGCAGTTTTTCCATGGCCAGGATCGGCACCGCCAGCTGGATCACATCCGCGCCCTGACAGGCGATCGCCAGGTCGTCTTCACAGCGATCCACCACACCCAACTCCACCGCCAGCTTGCGCGATTGCGGATCCAGATCGACACCAACCACTTCACGGCACAGGCCACTTTCACGCAGGCCCTTGGCAAACGAACCGCCGACCAACCCCAGCCCGACCACCACCAGGCGACCGATCATAGGGGCAACAGGTTGCAGTGAAGTGACATCAACCACGAGCCAGGACCTTGCTCAAAGCTTCAAGGAAACGGCTGTTTTCCCCAGGTAAGCCAATGGTGATGCGCAAGTGGTTCGGCATGCCGTAGTTGGCCACCGGACGCACGATCACGCCTTCACGCAGCAAGCCCTGGAACACCGGCGCAGCAACACGCCCGATGTCGACACAAATGAAATTGCCCTTGGATGGAATCCAGCTCAACCCCAACTCACGGAACCCGGCTTCCAGTTGCTGCATGCCAGCCTCGTTCAGGCGACGGCTTTCAGCCAGGTAAGCCTCATCCTGCAAGGCGGCGCAGGCGGCGGCGAGGGCAAAGCTGTTGACGTTGAATGGCTGGCGCACGCGATTCAGCACATCGGCCACCACGGCGGTGGACAGGCCGTAGCCAACCCGCAGCGACGCCAGGCCATAAGCCTTGGAGAACGTGCGCGAAACCAGCAGGTTCGGATAAGCCGCGAGGAAATCCAGGCCATCGGGCAAGTCACTGCCTTCGGCGTATTCGATATAGGCCTCGTCCAGCACCACCAGCACGTGCTCGGGCACGTCCTGCAGGAAATCGTCCAAGGCCTGGGCGTCGAACCAAGTGCCGGTCGGGTTGTTCGGGTTGGCGATGAAGACCACCCGGGTGTTGGCGTCGATGGCGGCCAGCATGGCCGGCAGATCGTGCCCCCATTCCTTGGCCGGAACCACATGCGCGTCTGCGCCGACAGCCTGGGTGGCGATCGGGTAGACCGCAAACGCGTGCTCGCTGAACACGGCGTTGAGGCCCGGCGCCAGATAGGCACGCGCCACGAGTTCGAGAATATCGTTGGAGCCATTGCCCAGCGTCACCTGGCTCAGCTCGACGCCGCAGCGCTCGGCCAGCAGGCTTTTGAGCGCAAACCCATTGCCATCGGGGTAACGGGTCAGGTCAGCCAGTTCGTCGCGGATCGCCGCCAGCGCCTTGGGACTGGCGCCTAGCGGATTTTCGTTACTGGCCAACTTGACGATGCTGGCCGGGTCCAGATCCAGCTCGCGAGCCAGTTCGTCCACAGGTTTGCCCGGAACGTAAGGCGAAAGTTGTTGCACGCCTGGCTGAGCCAGGGCGAGGAAGTTGCCACTCATTTGCTATCCGCCCTTAAAGAACTGCCTTGGGGTAGGAACCCAGCACCTTGAGTGCCACTGCTTCCTGACTGATTTTCTCAAGCACACCTTTTACCAGCGGATCGCGGTGGTGGCCGACAAAATCGATGAAGAACACGTAGGTCCATTTACCGCTGCGCGACGGACGAGTCTCGATCCGGGTCAGGTCGATACCGTTGTCGTGGAATGGCACCAGCAGTTCATGGAGCGCGCCGGGCTTGTTGCTCATGGAGACGATGATCGAAGTCTTGTCGTCGCCGGTCGGCGGTACTTCCTGGCTGCCGATCATCAGGAAGCGCGTGGAGTTGTCCGGACGATCCTCGATTTTCTCGGCCAGGCGCGTCAGGCCATAGAGGCCGGCCGCCATGTCGCCGGCAATCGCCGCCGAGTTCCACTCACCCTTGACCCGCTTGGCCGCTTCGGCGTTGCTCGATACCGCCACGCGCTCGACGTTCGGGTAATGGGCGTCCAGCCATTTGCGGCACTGGGCCAGGGACTGGGCGTGGGAATAGATCCGGCTGATGCTGTCGGTCTTGGTGCTCTCACCCACCAGCAGGTGATGGTGGATGCGCAACTCGACTTCGCCGCAGATCACCATGTCGTGTTCGAGGAAGCTGTCCAGCGTGTGATTGACCGCGCCCTCGGTGGAGTTTTCCACCGGCACCACGCCGAAATTCACCGCACCGGCAGCCACTTCGCGGAAGACTTCGTCGATGGCCGCCATCGGCTTGCTGATCACGGCATGGCCGAAGTGCTTCATGGCGGCGGCCTGGGTGAAGGTACCTTCCGGGCCCAGGTAGGCGACTTTCAGCGGCTGTTCGAGGGCCAGGCAAGAAGACATGATCTCGCGGAACAACCGCGCCATCTCTTCGTTGCCCAACGGCCCCTTGTTGCGCTCCATGACGCGCTTGAGCACCTGGGCCTCACGCTCGGGGCGATAAAAGACCGGCATTTCGCCCTCGGCCAGGGAAGCCATCTTCACCCGGGCGACTTCCTGGGCGCAGCGCGCGCGCTCGCTGATCAGCTCCAGGACTTTCTCGTCCAGGGCATCGATGCGCAGGCGCAGCGCCTTGAGTTCTTGCTCGGACATCAGCCGTGTTCCTTCTCGAACTCTGCCATGTAGGAAATCAACGCATTGACCGCATTGATATCGACGGCGTTATAGATGGAGGCGCGCATGCCGCCGACCGAACGGTGGCCCTTGAGGTTCAGCAGGCCGCGCTCGTCGGCACCCGCCAGGAACGGCTTGTCGAGACGATCATCGGCCAGGCGGAACGGCACGTTCATCCACGAACGATCGGTCTTGTTGATCGGGTTGCTGTACAAGCCACTGGCGTCGATGAAGTCATACAGCGTGCGCTGCTTCACTTCGTTGAGCTTGCCGATGGCTTCGACACCGCCCTGCTCTTTCAGCCACTCGAACACCAGGCCGGACAGGTACCAGGCCAGGGTCGGCGGGGTGTTGTACATCGAGCCGTTGTCGGCCGCGACCTTGTAGTTGAGCATGGTCGGGCACAGGGAACGGGCATGCCCCAGCAGGTCTTCACGAATGATGTTGACCAGGATGCCGCTCGGGCCGATGTTCTTCTGGGCGCCGGCGTAGATCATGCCGAAACGGGAGATATCCACCGGGCGCGAGAGAATGTCCGAGGACATGTCGGCCACCAATGGCACGTCACCGGTTTCCGGGATCCAGTTGAATTCCAGGCCACCGATGGTTTCGTTCGGTGCGTAATGAACGTAGGCCGCGTCCTTGGACAGGTTCCACTCGTTCTGGCCGGGAATGGCGAAATAGTCGTAAGGCTTGGCAGTGGAGGCAACATTGACGTGGCCGTAGCGCGACGCCTCTTCGATGGCTTTCTGCGACCAGATGCCGGTATCGATGTAGTCGGCCTTGCCGTTTTCCGGCAACAGGTTCAGCGGAATCTGGGCGAATTGCTGGCTCGCGCCGCCTTGCAGGAACAGCACCTTGTAGTTGGACGGGATGTTCAGCAGATCACGCAGGTCCTGCTCGGCTTTGGTGGCGATGGACACGAACTCATCGCTGCGATGGCTCATTTCCATGACGGACAGGCCCTTGCCGTGCCAGTCGAGGAGTTCGCCCTGGGCGCGCTTCAGGACCGCTTCAGGAAGCGCCGCCGGGCCGGCACAGAAGTTATAGGCTCTCTTGCTCACATCCAATCTCGCTCTGATCTGGTGGTCACTAAATCTTTTGGTCTACATCTTCACCCCTGTGGGAGCGGGCTTGGTCGCGAATACGGTGTACCAGTCAACATTCAATAGGCTGACACACCGCATTCGCGAGCAAGCCCGCTCCCACAAGGGAAAGATGTGCAGTGTCGCAAATTTTCAAAAGGGACAAACAACAAGGGGGCGAATCTTCATCCGCCCCCTGCGTGTCCGCTTAGTCCTGCGGTTCTTCTTCGTCTGCGGCAGCGTCGAGCGGTTGGTCGCCGGCCGCTTCGTCGATATCGGCCCCGAGGGTGCCATCGAACGCCACGCCGTCCTCGCCTTCCAACGCCTCGCCTTCGACTTCCGACGGCTCCTGGACCCGCTCGAGCCCGACCAGCGTTTCGTCGCTGGCCAGCTTGATCAGCGTCACGCCCTGGGTGTTACGGCCCAGGCTCGACACTTCATCGACCCGCGTGCGGACCAGCGTGCCCTGGTCGGAGATCAGCATGATCTCCTCGCCATCGAGCACCTGGACCGCACCGACCAGACGGCCGTTACGTTCGTTGCTGACCATGGCGATTACGCCTTGGCCGCCACGCTTGTACTCAGGGAACTCGCCGATGGCCGTGCGCTTGCCATAACCGCGCGCCGAAGCGGTGAGGATCTGGCTGCCTTCTTCAGGGATCAGCATGGAAATCAGCTTCTGGCCTTCTGGCAGGCGCATGCCGCGCACACCGCGGGCGGTACGGCCCATGGCGCGAACATCGGATTCCTTGAAGCGCGTCACCTTGCCGCCGTCGGAGAACAGCATGACTTCACGCTCGCCGTCGGTGATGGCAGCGGAAATCAGCACGTCGCCTTCGTCCAGCTCCAGGGCGATCAGGCCAACGCTGCGCTGGCGGCTGAAGGATTCCAGCGGGGTCTTCTTCACGGTGCCTTTGGCGGTGGCCATGAAGATGAAGTGACCTTCGGTGTATTCCTCTACCGGCAGCATGGTGGTGATGTATTCATCACTGTCCAGTGGCAGCAGGTTGACCAGCGGACGACCGCGAGCGGCACGGGACGCTTCAGGGATCTCGTAGGTCTTGAGCCAGTACACCTTGCCCTTGCTGGAGAACAGCAACAGCGTGGTGTGGCTGTTGGCGACCAGCAGGTGAGCGATGTAGTCCTCATCCTTGACGCCAGTCGCCGACTTGCCTTTGCCACCGCGACGCTGGGCCTGGTAGGCGGCAAGCGGCTGGGTCTTGGCGTAGCCGCCGTGGGAAATGGTCACCACGCGCTCTTCTTCCGGGATCATGTCACCCAGGGTCAGGTCGAGACGCGCATCGAGAATCTCGGTGCGGCGCACATCGCCGTACTCGGCGCGGATCACTTCCAGTTCTTCGCGGATCACTTCCATCAGGCGCGTAGCGCTGTTGAGGATGCGGATCAGCTCGCCGATCTGGTTAAGGATCTCCTGGTACTCGGCCAGCAGTTTCTCGTGCTCCAGGCCGGTCAGGCGGTGCAGGCGCAGTTCCAGGATGGCCTGGGCCTGTTCCGGGGACAGGAAATACTTACCCTCGCGCAGACCGTATTGCGGATCGAGGTTTTCCGGACGGCACGAGTCGGCGCCGGCACGTTCCACCATCGCCACGACCGCCGAGGATTCCCAAGGGGTGCTGACCAGCGCTTCCTTGGCTTCCGACGGGGTTGGCGAGGCCTTGATCAGGGCGATGACCGGGTCGATGTTCGACAGCGCAACGGCCTGGCCTTCGAGAATGTGTCCACGCTCGCGTGCCTTGCGCAGTTCGAACACGGTACGGCGGGTGACCACTTCGCGGCGGTGACGCACGAAGGCTTCCAGCAGGTCCTTGAGGTTCAGGATCCGCGGGCGACCGTCGATCAGCGCAACGATGTTGATACCGAACACGGCTTGCAGCTGGGTCTGGGCGTAGAGGTTGTTGAGGATCACCTCAGGCACTTCGCCACGACGCAGCTCGATCACGACGCGCATGCCGTCCTTGTCGGACTCGTCACGCAGCTCGGTGATGCCTTCGAGTTTCTTCTCTTTTACCAGCTCGGCGATCTTCTCGATCAGGCGGGCCTTATTCAGCTGGTAAGGGAGTTCGGTAATGACGATCTGCTGGCGGCCGCCGACCTTGTCGATGTCTTCGATGGTCGAGCGGGCGCGCATGTAAATGCGGCCACGGCCGGTGCGGTAGGCTTCGATGATGCCGGCGCGACCGTTGATGATCGCGGCGGTCGGGAAGTCCGGACCGGGGATGTATTGCATCAGCTCATCGACCGTCAGCTCTGGATTGTCGATGAGGGCCAGGCAACCGTCGATGACTTCACCGAGGTTGTGCGGCGGGATGTTGGTCGCCATGCCAACGGCGATACCGCTGGAGCCGTTGACCAGCAGGTTGGGGATACGGGTCGGCATGACCGCCGGGATCATTTCGGTGCCGTCGTAGTTCGGCACCCAGTCCACGGTTTCTTTATGCAGGTCGGCCAGCAGCTCGTGGGCCAGCTTGGTCATGCGCACTTCGGTGTATCGCATGGCCGCGGCGTTGTCGCCGTCTACCGAACCGAAGTTGCCCTGGCCATCTACCAGCAGGTAGCGCAGGGAAAATGGCTGGGCCATCCGCACGATGGTGTCGTACACGGCGGTGTCGCCGTGGGGGTGATACTTACCGATCACGTCGCCGACGACACGGGCGGATTTCTTGTACGGCTTGTTGAAGTCGTTGCCCAACTCGCTCATCGCGAACAGCACGCGGCGGTGCACGGGCTTCAAGCCATCGCGCGCATCCGGCAGCGCCCGCCCGACGATCACGCTCATTGCGTAGTCGAGGTAGGACTGTTTCAGCTCGTCTTCGATATTGACCGGGAGGATTTCTTTGGCCAGTTCGCCCATGAGAAGCCTGATTCCTTTTTCTGGTGAAACCTCGCCACATCCAGATGGGATGAACGAAGCTCGCCGCTGCAGAACAAGTGCCATGCAGCGACTTACGACAAATCAACGAGTTATGCCATGGATCTGCGCAGTAAAGGCCACCTCGCGAGGCAGCCTTGGAAACCGCCGGATGTTATCACAAGAGCCGCCACGCACCTATCCCCCAGATGCGCATGGAGCATAGTTAGTTGACCGATGACAGGCTGATATGGGATCAGAGGGGCTTAGAGGCGTTGCGGATGAAGAAAAGAGGTCAAATGTGAGGTGTTTAGTGCCTTCTATGACCTCTTCGCGAGCAAGCCCGCTCCCACATGGGATTTGTGTCGTACATTAATAACGGCAACGACTCGATCTAACTGTGGGAGCGGGCTTGCTCGCGAAGGCAATGTATCAGGCCACAAAATGGTTAATGCAACCGCTTGCGGCACATCAATTGCGCGATCTTGGCGGTGTCGGGCCGCTCGATGATGCCCTTTTCCGTCACGATGACGTCGATCAGGTCCGCTGGGGTGACATCAAACCCGGGATCGAATACGTCCACAGCCGCATCGAGTCGCTTGCCGCCGACATCCAGCAACGCCTCACCGCCCTGCTCTTCTATCGGAAAGTCGTCACCGTTGGCCAGGCTCAGGTCGATGGCTGAGCTCGGCGCCACCACCATGAAGCGAACGCCATGGTGCATGGCGCAGACCGCCAACTGATAGGTGCCGATCTTGTTCGCCACATCACCGTTGGCGGCGATGCGTTCGGCACCAACAACCACCCAGGTCACGCCCTTGGTCTTCATGATGTGCGCCGCTGCGGAATCGGCGTTGAGGGTCACCGGAATACCTTCCTTGGCCAGCTCCCACGCGGTCAGCCGCGAGCCTTGCAGCCATGGACGGGTTTCGTCGGCATAGACTCGCTCGACCATGCCTTCGATATAGGCACCACGAATGACGCCCAGGGCCGTACCGAAGCCACCGGTGGCCAGGGCGCCGGTATTGCAATGAGTGAGGATCGCCTGGGCATTGCCTTGATGCTTGCGGATCAGATCGACGCCCAACTGCGCCATGGTCAGGTTGGCTTCGCGGTCACTTTCATGGATCGCCAAGGCTTCGGCCTCAAGAACTGCCAGCGGCTCGGCATGGCCTTTCAGGCGCCCCAGCCGGTCGCGCATGCGTTCCAGCGCCCAGGCCAGGTCCACCACCGCCGGCCCGGCGTCGCCCAGCAAGGCAAAATCGGCCTCCAATGCCCCATGCCAGTCACCGCCTTCGGCCTCCCGGTCGCGGGCGGCCAGCACGATGCCGTACGCCGCACTGATACCGATGGCCGGCGCGCCACGCACCGCACCCGAGCGAATGGCCTCGGCCACGGCGGCCACGTGGGTGCAAGCGATCCAGTTCTCTTCGAACGGCAAATCACGCTGATCCAGCAAGTACAGGGCGCCATCACGCCACTCGATGGCCTTCACCTTCTCCGCAGCCAACAGTCGATCGCGCATCCTTCACCCCGTACTCATGAACAAAAGCCGCCGATTATAGCGATCCCTCTGCGAAGACGCTCGGGTATACTTCGCCCTCCTTTATACCCCATGGAACCGTTCCACGATGCCCAAGCCTGCCGTTGCGCTCGACTTATTATTGCTGCCGACCTGGTTGGTGCCTGTCGAACCCGCCGGTGTCGTGCTCAAGGATCATGGCCTGGGCATCCGCGACGGTTGCATCGTGTTCATCGGGCCACGGGCAGAAGCCCTGAAGTGTGACGCCGCCCAGGTTCGTGAGTTGCCCGGCATGCTGCTCAGCCCCGGCCTGGTGAACGCCCACGGCCATGCGGCAATGACCTTGTTTCGTGGTTTGGCCGATGACCTGCCCCTGATGACCTGGCTGGAACAGCACATTTGGCCGGCCGAGGCCAAATGGGTCGATGAAGATTTTGTGCGCGATGGAACCGAGCTGGCGATTGCCGAACAGATCAAGGGCGGTATCACCTGCTTCTCGGATATGTATTTCTATCCCAAGATCGCCAGCGAATGCGTCCATGACAGCGGCATCCGCGCGCAAATCGCGATTCCCATCCTCGATTTCCCGATTCCTGGCGCCGCCAGCGCCGACGAAGCCATTCGTCAGGGCATCGAGTTGTTTGGCGACCTCAAGCATCATCCACGGATCAAAGTCGCATTCGGCCCGCATGCGCCCTACACCGTGGGCGACGAGAACCTGGAGAAAATTCGCGTGATCGCCGAGGAACTGGACGCGGCCATCCACATGCACGTTCACGAAACCGCCTTCGAAGTGCAGCAGGCTGTGGATAACAGCGGGGAACGCCCGCTGGCGCGCCTGGGGCGACTTGGCCTGTTGGGGCCGCGCTTTCAGGCTGTGCACATGACCCAGATCAGCGATGAAGACCAGGCCTTGCTGGTAGAAAGCAATTGCAGCGTGATCCATTGCCCGGAATCGAACCTGAAGCTGGCCAGTGGTTTCTGTCCGGTCGAGCGCCTGTGGCAAGCGGGGGTCAACGTAGCGCTCGGCACCGACGGCGCCGCGAGCAACAACGACCTGGACCTGTTGGGCGAAACCCGCACCGCCGCCCTGTTGGCCAAGGCCGTTGCCGGTTCGGCCACGGCGCTGGATGCCCATCGCGCACTGCGCATGGCCACGCTCAACGGCGCCCGGGCGCTGGGCATCGACGCGACGGTCGGTTCGCTGGAAGTCGGCAAGGCCGCCGACCTGGTGGCCTTCGACCTGTCGGGCCTGGCCCAGCAGCCAATCTATGACCCGGTGTCGCAATTGATCTACGCCACGGGCCGCGACTGTGTCAAACACCTGTGGGTGGCCGGCAAGCCATTGCTGGAGGACGGCCGGCTCACCCGCCAGGACGAATCGCAATTGATCGCCACCGCCCAAGCCTGGGGTCGTCGCATCAGCGGCCACAACGAATAACCACGCCCCTTGAGCTGCGGCTCGGGGCACCTGAATTTTTCAAGCTTTTCGAGGATCTGCACATGAGCAACGTCGACCACGCCGAAATCGCCAAATTCGAAGCCCTGGCCCATCGCTGGTGGGACCGTGAAAGCGAATTCAAACCGCTGCACGACATCAACCCGCTGCGGGTCAACTGGATTGACGAACGGGTCAACCTCGCGGGCAAGAAGGTCCTCGACGTAGGCTGTGGCGGTGGCATCCTCAGCGAAGCCATGGCCCAGCGCGGCGCAACGGTGATGGGCATCGACATGGGTGAAGCGCCGTTGGCGGTCGCGCAACTGCATCAGCTGGAATCCGGTGTCAGCGTGGAATACCGCCAGATCACCGCCGAAGCCCTGGCCGAAGAAATGCCCGCCCAATTCGACGTTGTCACCTGCCTGGAAATGCTCGAACACGTGCCGGACCCATCCTCGGTCATCCGCGCGTGCTTTCGCATGGTCAAGCCCGGCGGCCAGGTGTTTTTCTCCACCATCAACCGCAACCCGAAGGCGTACCTGTTCGCGATCATCGGCGCTGAATACATCATGAAGCTGTTGCCGCGCGGCACCCACGACTTCAAGAAATTCATCCGGCCTTCCGAGCTGGGCGCCTGGAGCCGCATGGCCGGGCTGACCGTCAAGGACATCATCGGCCTGACCTACAATCCGCTGACCAAGCACTACAAACTGGCGGCCGACGTTGACGTCAACTACATGATCCAGACCTTGCGCGAGGAGTAAGTCGATGCGTCTCAAAGCGGTTCTCTTCGACATGGACGGCACGCTGCTCGACACCGCGCCGGACTTTATCGCCATCTGCCAGGCCATGCGCGCCGACCGTGGCTTGCCACCGATGAATACCCAGCACATTCGCGACGAGATTTCCGGCGGCGCCCGGGCAATGGTTGCAGTGACTTTTTCCATGGACCCGGAATCACCGGGTTTCGAGCAATTGCGCCAGGAATTTCTCGATCGCTATCTCAAGGGGTGCGCGGTCCATAGCCATCTGTTCGACGGCATGGCCGAGGTGCTGGCTGATATTGAAGCGGCCAACCTGATCTGGGGCGTGGTCACCAATAAACCGGTGCGTTTCGCCGAGCCGATCATGCAGCAGCTGGGCCTGGCCGAGCGCTCGAAGGTGCTGATCTGCCCCGACCATGTGAAAAACAGCAAGCCTGACCCGGAACCGCTGACCCTGGCGTGCAAGATGCTCGACCTGGACCCGGCCAGCGTGCTGTTCGTGGGCGACGACTTGCGCGACATCGAGTCTGGCCGCAGCGCCGGCACCCGGACCTGCGCGGTGACCTACGGCTATATCCACCCGGACGACAACCCCCGGCACTGGGGCGCGGACGTGGTGATCGATCACCCGTCGGCACTGCGCGAAGTGCTGGATAACGCGTTGTGCAGTTGCTGAGCTGAGGGAATCGACGCTACCGCCCTTGTGACGAGGGAGCTTGCTCCCGCTCGGCGGCGCAGCCGTCGTCGAGGGGACCGCTTTGCGCTCCAACGGGAGCAAGCTCCCTCGCCACAAAAAGCTTCTTTGCCACAAAAACTCTCTCGCCACAGGTACGTGCCGCTCTAATTGTTGAGGTTTTATATGTTTGACTACTCCGCCCGTCCCGACCTGCTCAATGGCCGGGTGATCCTGGTCACCGGTGCCGGTCGCGGGATCGGTGCCGCCGCGGCAAAGACCTATGCCGCCCATGGCGCCACCGTGCTGTTGCTGGGCAAGACCGAAGCCAATCTGACCCAGGTCTATGACGAAATCGAAGCGGCCGGCCATCCGCAACCGGCGGTGATTCCATTCAACCTGGAAACCGCCCTGCCTCATCAATACGATGAGCTCGCGGCCATGATCGAAAGCGAATTCGGTCATCTGGACGGCCTGCTGCACAACGCCTCGATCATCGGCCCGCGTACACCGTTGGAGCAGCTGTCTGGCGAGAATTTCATGCGCGTGATGCACGTCAACGTCAACGCCATGTTCATGCTCACCAGCACTTTGCTGCCCCTGCTCAAGTTGTCCAAGGACGCCTCCGTGGTGTTTACCTCCAGCAGCGTCGGACGCAAGGGCCGGGCGTACTGGGGCGCCTATGGCGTGTCCAAGTTCGCCACCGAAGGGCTGATGCAGACCCTGGCCGACGAAGTCGACACCGTCGCCCCCGTGCGCGCCAACAGCATCAACCCCGGCGCCACCCGCACCAGCATGCGTGCCCAGGCCTACCCGGGTGAGAACCCGCTCAACAACCCGACACCCGAAGAGATCATGCCGGTCTACCTGTACCTCATGGGCCCGGACAGCACTGGCGTCAATGGCCAGGCACTCAACGCACAATAAGCGCCTTGCCCTGCGTCGCGACACTTTCCCGTCGCGACGCAAGCTCTCCTGCCCTCCAGCCAGGCGAACCGCCAAGCACGTGTCGCCCCTTGGCGCCGCGCCTCTTATCTAACCAGCTGATTTTTCAGGATTTTTTGCTGAGTTGAACCGAATGGCACGACTTTCGCTCTAAATTCCTCAAACACGCCATGTCTGGCGGGTAACGGACGCTGAGACGAGACTTATGCCTGCCAGGGAAAGCGGACTAGACTCAAATCAGTGTCCTACGGGACTGAGGGACCAGTACGACGCGCAGCCCAAAGCCGCCACACCCAGCCCGCCAGGACAGATCCAGCTTAGGGGCTCACGCCATATGAAAACGCCCACCCAGAACAACGCGATTGACTTCGACAGCGCCAAATTGCAGCGCCTGGGCTTCGGTCAACCTTCGCCATTGGTAGCCCGCCCCGTCAGTCTTTCGCAGCTGCGCCAGCAACTGGGTCAACAACTGCAGACCAGCCTGGAACCTCAACGCATCCTGGGCCTGTTTTTCCGGGAAGTTCAGCGATTGGTGCCCCTGGATACGCTGGCCTATCAGCACAAACCCAGCGATCTGCGCCTGGAATTCGGTCAGCGCGGGCATCACACCCTCAGCTACAACCTCACCCATGAGGGCGAGCATTTGGGTGAGTTGATGTTTCGTCGCAATCAACGCTTCAGCGAGTCGGAGCAGAGCGACCTCGAATCCGTGATGTCGACGCTGCTGTATCCGCTGCGCAATGCCCTGCTTTACCGCGCCGCCACGCAAAACGCCCTGCGCGATCCGCTGACCAATACCGGCAACCGCATCGCCATGGACCAGACCCTGATGCGTGAAATCGACATGGCCCGATGTCATTCGCAACCCTTGTCACTGTTGATGCTCGATATCGACCATTTCAAGCGCATCAATGACAGCCATGGACACGGCGTGGGCGACGATGTCCTCAAGGCCGTGGCTGAGTCGATCAAGAGTCAGCTGCGTAACGTGGATATGGTGTTCAGGTTTGGTGGAGAGGAGTTTTTGATCCTGCTGGCCAACACCAGCCGGGACGCTGCGGCCATGGTCGGTGAACGACTGCGTTTTGCCGCCCAGGCTCAGGATTATTTCGCAGCAGGCACCCGGATCGAACTGACGGTCAGCCTGGGTTGCGCGACCCTGCTACCGGGCGAATCCGCCGAGAGCTTGCTGCGCCGGGCCGACGGCGCTCTGTACGTGGCCAAGCGCGAAGGACGCAACCGGCTGGCAATGGCGGGCTGAAAAACAGCCTGTGCTTGCTCCCACAGGGATCAGGGCATGGCTGAATCCGGCGGTCACCCAAAACAACTGTGGGAGCGAGCTTGCTCGCGATGAAGATCCGACAGCCAACCTCCCCGTTGACTGTCCAGACCTCTTCGCAAGCAGACTCACTCCCACATTGGGTCGCTTATCCGCAACAGTGTAAATCAGCTCCCAGCCAGGGCCAGGCGCTCACGGGTGGATGAAGACTTGCCCACCGACTCCGACTGTTCCAACTGCATGCAGCGTTCCAGGAACAGGTACATGTAGTCGTAGCTCTTGCACACGGCCTGGCGCAGCTCCGTTTGCAGGGCCTTGGTCGGGTTCATTCCCGCCAGCGTACAGATGATTTCCAGGGCTTCCCAGGGATGGGCATCGTCGTACTGGGCGTGCATCTTCAGCCACTTCATGGCCCGCTTGCGATCTTCCTCGGCGAAAGCCGCCGCATAGACGCCGCTGGAACATACCACCGCCGACCACTCCCCGGTCGCACCCTCGATGGCATAGTTGGTCGCGGCGATGGCCACGATCAGCGAGTCCGAAGAGCTGGTATGCCAGCACCAATGGCTCAATGCATGGAGCTCAGGCGGTACTTGCTGGGCCTGGAGGTCTTCCAGACTGATGCCATGGGCGGCGCTCCAGTTCACCCAGTAGTCGGCATGGTTGAGTTCGACACGGATGTTGCGCATCAGCCAGCGACGCGCCATGTCCTCGCCAGGATGGCGGGCAAAGCGGGTCTTGGTGAGGTTCTGTGCCATGTATAAGGCGAACTGTTCGACGACCGGCCAACCACCGATGAGGTAGTGGCGCATGGTCTTGGCGCTGAGCTTGTTATCGCGCATGCGTTGATACAGTTCGTGTTCGACAACCCGGCGCTTGCTCTCGCTGCAATCGTTAATGAGCTGCTGTGCCCATTTCGGATAGCTTGTAGCGTCCATGAGCGGGCCTGTTCGGTTGAATGTTTCGATCACTGTCGGGCTCCTTTTGATTGTGATTTTACGGATCAACAAGAGGTTCAGCGGAACGTGCCGGGGGCCTTGAATAACAACGGCTGGGGCCGGGCCGGCCGACATTGCAACGTGTCGCAGGTAAACAACTGCGGTCGTTCGATCACATACCCTTGGGCATAGTCCACCCCGATCTCCAGTAAAGCCTGTTCGATCTGGGCTGTCTCGACAAACTCGGCAATCGTGCGCTTACCCATGACGTGGCCGATGTGATTGATCACTTCAACCATTGCACGGTTAATCGGGTCGTCCAGCATATCCTTTACGAAACTCCCGTCGATCTTCAGGAAGTCTACAGGTAAATGTTTCAGGTAAGCGAATGAAGACATTCCGGCGCAAAAGTCATCCAGCGAAAAATAACAACCCAAGCTCTTGAGTTCATTAATAAAACGGATCGCACTGCCTAAATTCGAAATAGCGCTGGTTTCGGTAATTTCAAAACAAATCATTTCTGGGGGGATCGAATAGGCAGCGAACTGTTTACGCAGGAAGTCGAGAAATGCCTGATCTCCTATAGTCGTGCCTGACAGATTAATCGCACACATCGCCATCGGTCCTTGCCGTGAATCATTCAGGCACTGGCGGATGATCTTGAAGACGTTTTCCACCACCCAACGGTCCAGGGAGGTCATCAAGCCATAGCGCTCAGCGGCAGGAATGAAGCTGTCCGGCAGGATCATCCGCCCGGCTTCGTCATGCAGGCGCAGGAGGATTTCAATATGCCCGCCGCCATGATCGCCAGGCCCCAACGCGGCGATTTCCTGGGCGTAGAGACAAAAGCGGTTCTCTTCCAGGGCCATGTGCAAGCGCTGGACCCACGCCATCTCGCCAAAGCGCAGGGACAACTCCGAGTCGTCGGCGTGGTAGACCTGGACTCGGTTGCGACCCTTCTCCTTGGCCATGTAGCAGGCCATGTCGGCGGCGCGCAGGGATGCCTCAAGGGTCGTCGGCGTCTGGGCGATGTGCACCAGGCCAATGCTCACGGTGGTCACGAACGGCCGGCCTTTCCAGACAAAATGCAGGTTCTGCACGGTCTGGCGCAGCCCTTCGGCGATCTTTTCCGCCGCCTCGGGCGAACAGTTCTCCAGCAAGATGCCGAACTCATCGCCGCCCAGCCGGGCGAGGGTGTCGTTTTCCCGCAGTCCCGATTGCAGCAGGGCGCAGATATGCCGCAGCAGCTCGTCACCCGCCGCATGGCCGCAGGTGTCATTGACCAGCTTGAACTGGTCCAGGTCGAGAAACATCAAGGCATGGCGCCCGACCTGGCGGGTCAGGTTGTGCAGCGCCTGCTCAAGGCGATATTCGAACTCCCGGCGGTTGGCCAGGCCGGTCAGGGCGTCATGCGTGGCCTGCCACGACAGGTTGGCGATGTATTGGCGTTCCTGGGTCATGTCATGCAGCACCAGCACCGCGCCACTGACCTTGCCGGCGTGACGGATCGGCGCGCCCACCAGAGTGACCGATACGGTACTGCCGTCCAGACGCTGGATCAGCTTGGAATGCTCACTGGCGCCGCTGAGCCGACCGCTGAGGATGTGCTCGATCAGGGTCAGGCCTTCGGTCTGGGCATTGTCGTCGAGCAGATTGAACAGCGCAGCCAAAGGCAGCCCCGTCGCATGTTCGGCTTTCCAGTGGGTCATCGCTTCGGCGGCGGGGTTCATGTAGGCAATGGCGCCTTCAACGTCGGTGGTGATCACCCCGTCACCGATGGATTGAAGGGTGATCTGCGCCCGCTCCTTCTCCAGTTGCAGCGCATTGGCGAACACTTGCCGCTGGGCCAACAGCTTATGGGTGCGTAACAGTGCCAGGACGATCAGGCCCAGGGCGGTGGCGAAGTTGGTGACCAGTAACAGCCGCAGGATGAAACGCGAACCCTCGCCCAACGCATCGCTGAACGCCTTGGCCGCCGGGGTGACGGAATCATTGATCGCAAAGATCCGCGCCTTCCAGCCGCGGATATCAGTCTCCGAAGCCTCGCCGGCGATAACGCTGCGGTGCATTTGCCGGGCGACGTTATCCAGCTCGATCAGATAACCGTCGCCCACGGTCCACAGGTCGATGGCCTCCTCCAGGTAACTGAAATGGCGAAAATTCAGATACAACCAGATCAGGCTGGACACATCGTCCGGGTGGTTACCGCCCTTGAGGATACCGGCCTTTGCCGCCTCCAGATCTGGCGGCTCCCTGTCAAGCGCCACCCGCAGCTCATGCCCGCCCTCGGGTACGGCGATGGCTTGCTCATATTTGCGGAAAATCACCTCGTCGCGGCTGTCCGCATAGAGGTTGAGGTAGTAGATGGCGTCTTTCTGGCCCTTGGACCAGAGGCTTTCCCCCGCCACGTAGCCGCGAACGGCGGACAACACGTAAAGGCTGACGCCTCCCAGAAGGGCTTGAAACAAGACGACGGCAATAAAAGGCCAGACGATGCCCAACAACCGAGGGGTTCCGAGAGTCCGCGCTTGATTCATGAGGTCCCTTGCATAGGCGTCGGCGACCAGCATCCAGATCGCACATTCCATTAAGACTAGGAGGCGCAGCAGCTCCTAGCAAGAGCCCGCACATCATTTGACGTTTCCGTGCCCCCCGCACCCGCAGACCCACAGGCAAAAGAACGCTAGCGAGAGCCAAGGACAGTTACAACTTCGCTGGGCGCCATACATATCTACCGCACCTGATTTTCCCTGGATTGATTGGATACGGACCCTTCTCCAGCCGGCATTTTTTCAAATGAGCTGGAGAACCGTTTGTTAATCATCAGGAATTATTTATGCACCCTTTAGCCTCTTTCGACATGTCAATGACTCCTTCGCAAAATCGATGGCCATCCCATGCCCAGGCGCATCAGGGGCTGCTGGAGGAGTACGACGCACTATTGGCATTGATTCGAGACAATGAAACGCCCTCGGTCACGTTTATCAATAGGCTGATAACGCCCAAGACTCACTCTCCCATGGCCATGGAAAACGAAATCGGCCAGCAGGCGCTGCGGGCGCTGATCGAAGACAAGGACTACCAAATACTGTGCGACACGCTGAATGCGTCATACAAGGAGCTGACCGTCACGCTGAAGGACGGCCAGGCCAGTTGCTTTGCACGCAAGAAAAACGACACAACCGTTGTCCGGCTTGAACTTGGCGAAAAGCCAGGCTGGAAAGCGCTACTGGCCGACATTGAGAAATCAGCACGAAGACTGGGCGGGAAGATTCGCTTCGACAGCCAGTTTTCACTCGCCAGAATGACCCGATTCTACGGCCTCGCTGCCTGGGATCCGCAAAATGCTCAACAACGCGAAGCCACGATCGATGCACTGGAAGAGAAACGCGCTCGCCATTCACTAGGGCTCTGGCAAGGCGTCAACCTCGACGAACCGAACCAGGATCCGATACCCGCGCAGGCGAAGATCGATAATCTGATCATCGAAACAGTGCGCCGATTCCTTCCCTTGCCGCAGACCTCCCCGCTGGTCTATCTCGGCACCCGCGATATCACTAGCCTGGCCACAGAAAAAATCCGCGCAAAACCGTCGATGTACCTGGAAGAAATCCTGGTATCGACAAGAGCCCAGGCGTTGGCTACCAAGCTGGTGCAGGCCTTGGGCTGGTTCGGTAGCAAGGCCGGCGAGGAAACCGCTCCGGGAATACGTACCAAACTGCTGATCAAAGCCCTTCGCCTGTGGATCGCCTCGACACCAACCGAAAACCCGACGGGCGTTGCCGGCTACCTCTGGCAAAAATCATCCCATTGGGGAAAGAGCTACAAGGAGATCCAGGCGGAATTCGAGGCGCATCTGCTCGCATCAAGACGCGCCACGTCGGTGAATGAATCCATCCTGACAGCGGGTCTTTTCCTACCGCTGTTCCCCCTGGAAATGCAGGTTAGCGATATCCCCACGGAACTGCCCTACCGGAGTTCCATTGTCTGGGTGAATTTTATCCATGGGGTCTATCTCGCCAATGCGATTGACCCATTGATGCTGCTCCGACTGAACTTTCAGCAACTGGTCGAGTTCCCCATCAGCCAGGCCATCGGAGCGACGGTCGAGGAACTGAAGCTGATCACCCTGACCCGATTGAAACCGATGCTGGAGTGGGCCCTGACAAACGGTCTGATTCCCTACAGGGCAGATTCAAACTACACGGCGCAGGAGCTGCAGGAAGCTGCGGAGAAGCTCGACTCCGAGGTCGAAAGCGTAAATCGCGCTATTCGCTCGCTCGACAGTCCGCCTCCCGAACGCCTGAACATTGCCAGGCTCAAGATGGTCAGGCTTTTTGGTGAAAGCTTATTCCTGTCGGATGGCAGGAAGCTGGTCAAAGAGGCAAACGTTCTTTACACCGCGCCACAGTTCCGGCTGATGGCGCCGATCGGCAGGCCGGCATCTGACGCCTATTCATTTGTGGACGTCTATGCCTCCGGACAGCTCCATGAAAAGAAATGGTTTATCACCGGGCCGGATGGAAAATACTCAACAGGCGACTGGTTGAAAATCGACGGCGATGGAACCGTGCAGACCAACTTGTCCTGGCCGAATCCACTGGCCATTCCTCCCGACCTTGGAACGCTGCCAGACATTGAGCAGATATTTGCCACGCACTTCAAGATCTACCTCAATTTGATCAAAAACGCCTACAGAACGCTGATCATCCATCAACTTGCCTCGCTCCCCCTGGCCGACCGTCACAGGCTGGAATATGGATCGGTCCAGATCTACAGCTTGAGGCAAGCGACCACCGGAATCGAAGCGGCGAATGAATCGGAAGACAAGAAACATCCTCTTCGGGCACGTAATGGCTTCGTCCTGGCAGCGACCCGGGACGGCAAGACGTCCTACTACGAAGTTTTGCCTCGCGCCGGGGTTATCCGCCGCCGAACAGATGTCACCGCGCAACACCTGGGTGGAGAGTTAAAGGCTGAGAAATGGCGAGTCAGCCGTGGTTCTCCTGTAAGCGTAGACGTGGTACGTCCCAAAACCCTTCCTTTCGATTGGGACGCCCATGCAAGAGGCACCGTCCCCAATGCGAATGCCCAATGCCAGGCCATTCTGGATCAGCTTGGCGACACGCTGGAACCGGCGGAAAGGGCTGATGAGCGCGCTTTGCCGCACACATTGGAATCGAAAGTCAGTCAACGAATCACCCAACACATCGCCCAGCGCCTGCTGTTCGTGGATGAAAAGGAACTGCACGACAGTTGCTATGGGGTAACCGAATTCGATCATGAGAAAGCCAAGCGCCAGAAAGCCACCGAACTGACAAAAATGCTTGTACCTTTCTGGAGCAGTATCGAAGACCTCAGTTCGGGGGATAGCGACCGCCTGGCCAGTGGTGCGTTTGGTCTATTCATTGATTTCGCGTCGTTTGTCCTTCCCATCGGGAAATTCGCCTCGGGCTCACTGAAGCTGGTCAGGACGGTGGGCAAATGGAGTTTGGGCGAAACACTCCCCGCCTTTGCGAAGCTCACGGGCGCCTTGCTTAACGAAACGCTGAACCCCCTC
Source organism: Pseudomonas sp. Q12-87 (assembly GCF_001269755.1). Classification (NCBI taxonomy): domain Bacteria; kingdom Pseudomonadati; phylum Pseudomonadota; class Gammaproteobacteria; order Pseudomonadales; family Pseudomonadaceae; genus Pseudomonas; species Pseudomonas sp. Q12-87. The sequence continues at coordinate 141,519 of NZ_LHVI01000024.1, forward strand.
GATGGAATTCCATCCCTGCTCCAGGCAGGCAGCCAAAGCGCATACCGGCTCGGCAAACAAGGTTATTTCAACCTGAAGATACTGGGCGGGAGAGCCGGACAGTATGATTTTGTAAAGGGCATGTCCCAGGTCCCGGATCCGGGAAGATGGCGCCCCTTGTCAACAGATGACCAACTTGGTGCGGTACGAGGCATTGACGACGTCCCGATACGCAACGTCAGCCCTTCTGGCAAAGCCGACTACCGCTTGGTTGACCCGTTATCAGCCAAGCCTTATGGCCCACGCCTGGCTGACGACTTATCCGAATTGTCGCTGGGGCGCTCCCACTACAACACGCTGGGCCGGACCGACACTCACGTCATTGTCGAGGTCCCGGAAAAAAGCCGTGTTCGGGAGCTGCTCGAAGTCGATGGCAGCCATACCCTGTATCTGGATGACGTCCCCTATCGAATGGTGGACGACACCTTGCGTCGCGCCAGCCAGCTGGACGCCAGTGAAACACTCAGAAAGCTCCCGTGTCGTGTCCGTCGGGCCCCCGACGAAATCTGTAAAACCAGATATGTCCTGCAAGACAAGCCTGCCGAGCGTCCGCCGACGGGAGAGTTCAGCACGCAATTGAGCTGGGCGCCGTGGTTTGGCGATACGACGCTCTATCCATCCATACCGAAGACGCCCAATGACCGTGCCCTGCTGGCGTTTGAGGGAAAAATCTATGAGCTCAAGGGCGCCAAGCTCAACACCTACAAGGGACGACCGGAATGGATCGGTCTGAACAGTAGAATCCCTATCCCCAGGCAAACCATTAGCGCGACGATAGAGTTCCAGACAGGTCTGTATGGAGGGATCAGGGTCACCGGTACGGCAGAAGGCATAGATGACATACATGTGACGGGTGCTCTGATCATTCGCTCCATCGACCAGAAATTCAACTACGTATTCACCCGACTGAATTTCGACGATTACTACATGACGAGACTGCTATCCACCGACAGCATCGAGGCACCGTTGGTCCTGAAAAAACTGGGCGCGCAAGACCTGCTGCCGGGCACTCCCGGCGAGGAACTCCAAAGGGTCTACATTGGCTCGTTGAACGCGAACAACGCTGCAAGGATCTACGGAAGAGAGCAGGTCGAACTGGCGCTGGACAAGATCGATGAGATTTCGATTCCGATCGGAGCCCCCGCCCATCCGCCGTCCAATATGAAGTGGGTGAAAGTCGATACGTACCCGGCCGAGGCTGTGCTGTTCGACCGTCGGACAAGAATGATCGTGGCTGATCTACCTAACGGTGCGGCCGTCTGGAAGCCTTCCAGGCAGGCACCCGAAGCCTTACAAAAATCAACGGCGGATATCTTCAATGCACTGTTTACTGACGCCTCCATCGCCGTGTCCCCGGCGCGGGCAACCCGGCCTGTCACGATCGACGACGCCATGCGGGAGTTGCAAAAAATCCTTCCAACCCAGAATCCGAAAAACATAGCCTTTGCCAGCGTTACCACCGCTTCGGGAAAAAACGAAGTCTATGTCAGTGTTTCCGGTATTGAGGACTACACCCGGCACCTGCCGCTGTTCAAGTCCAGCAGCGGCTTGAGCGAAATAAACGTGGATGACATCACTTATTTCAACGTCGATGCGCTCAGGCCTCCCATCGATCCCGCCGCCCTTAGCCTCAGCCCCGAAGGAAAGCTGTTGGCGATTCCTCATCTAATGGACGCTGCGGGCAGTTCGAGTTCGGGCAGGCTGAGTCGAGTAACCTCCGGCGACAGTGAAAGCAAACTGATCGGCTATATCAGCGAAAAATATCCCAGTCCCGAAGATATCAAATCGATCACGGTTGCTACCACGTTGCCTCCTTGCGAATCCTGCTCGATTGTCATAAAGGAGTTCGGTCATGAACGCGGCGCCGATGCCCTCAACGTCATCTGGGGGCAACGCCGCAAGCGGCCGGCCGCCGAGATGAATTCTTCAACGGATACCGACTGAACCGACGCCGATCAATGCTGCTGCAAATGCCCATAGAGCTTGGCGTACAGTCCACCCTCGGCAATCAGTTGTTGATGGTCGCCATCCTCGGCAATTTGCCCGCCATCGAACACCAGCACCCGGTCGGCCTGTTTCACGGCCGACAAGCGGTGCGCGATGATCAGGGTGGTTCGGTTGTTCAAGAACCGCGCCAGAGCCTGGTGCAGATTGTATTCGGTGGCAGCGTCCAGCGCGGAGGTAGCCTCGTCGAGTATCACCACCTTGGGCTCGGCCAACACCATGCGAGCGATCGCCAGGCGTTGCCGCTGGCCTCCCGATAGGCGCACGCCGGACCGCCCGACGATGCTGTCCAGGCCGTTGGGCAAGTCCCGGATCGTACCGTGCAGCTGCGCGATTTCGAGCGCCCGCCAACAGGCTTCGTCACTGCGCTCACGGCCCATGGTCAGGTTGGCCCGTACCGTGTCGTTGAACAGCGCAGGATGTTGCAGGACCACCGCGACATTCTCCCGCACGGTTTCAAGGCCGATCTCTTGTTGAGTCGAACCGCCAAAGCGGATGGTCCCGGCCCGCGGTGTGTACAAGCCCAGAAGCAGTTGCACCAGGGTGCTTTTTCCACCGCCACTGGCTCCGACAATCGCGACTTTCTCACCCGGGGCAATCGACAGGTTCATCTCGTTCAGGACCAACTCGTCGCCGTAGCCGAAACTCAACCCCTGAACCTCGATACCCAAGGTCTCACGCCCCTGGAAAGGATCGATACCGCCGGCGTATTGCGGTTCGTCGGCGCGGGCCAACAGTTCGTTGATCCGCGACAGCGCTCCGTCGGCGGCATAGAAGGCATATTGCAGGTTGAGCAGTTGCTCCACCGGCCCGATCATGAACCAGAGGTAGCTGAACACCGCCAACATCTGGCCGATGGACAGATCGGAGAACACCACCGTGAGCATGGCCGCGGCGCGAAAAATATCGATGCCAAACTGGAACAGCAAACCGCTGGCGCGGTTAGAGGCATCGGTTTTCCACTGGGAGTTGACTGCGTAATCGCGCACTTCCTTGGCCCGCATGCCCAGACGGCCGAGAAAATATCCCTGACGGTTACCCGCGCGCACTTCCTGGATGGCGTCCAGGGTTTCAGTCAGGGCCTGGGTGAAACGCGACGTGCTGTCGTTCTCCAATTTCTTCAGGTGCTTGACCCGCTTGCCCAACTGCACCGTGGCGTAGATCACCAAGGGGTTGAACAACAGGATCAGCAGCGCCAGCTCCCAATGCATCCACACCAGGATGCCGGCGGTGCCCACCAGGGTCAGCATCGCCACCAGAAAACGGCTGAGGGTTTCGCCGATGAATTTGTCCAGGGTGTCCAGGTCGGTGACCAGGTGGGCCGCCACGGTGCCGCTGCCCAGGCTTTCGTATTCGCCAAGGGAAATGCGCTTGAGGCGTTCGATCAGGCGGATGCGAATGCGATAGACGATGTCCTTGGCCAGCCTGGCGAACAAGCGCGCCTGCAGCACGTTGAACAGCAACGCTCCACAGCGCAGGGCCAGGGTCACCATCAGCATGAGCCCGATGTAGCCGGCAGCGAGTTGCCAGCCCGTCGGCAGCGCATGGTTCATGACCTTCAAGGCTGCATCACCGTGACCCAGCAGGACTTCATCGACCAGCAACGGCAACAGCAGCGGGATCGGCACACTGCACAGCGTCGCCAGCACGGCCACGGCGTTGGCGATCCACAGGGCTTTCTTATGCTTGAAGGCCAGGCGACGGATTTGCGCCCAACTCAACCGGTCGCTGCGCAGCGGAGGCGATAGATCATCGGGCCGGTCAGGCACAGGCGGCGCGCTCCAGCCAGCGCCCCAGCAATGGCGATAACTGGCTCAAGGGCTGGTAACCATTGGTCAGCAGCGCCAGTTGGCCGGCGCGTTCGGCCAGCAGTGTGGGAAACCCGGCAATACCCAGGTCCTGCACCCAGGTGAAATCCGCAGCGGTGGCCGCATGCTGGTCGGCGCGGTCGAATGCCGCGGCGAACTCGATACGTGGCAATCCAGCCTGCTCGGCCAATTCCACCAGAACGCTGGCGTGGGTGACATCCCGGCCCTGCACATAAAATGCCTGCTGGATCAGCTTCACCAGCTTCCAGGCCAAGTCCGGCGCAAGGTTGCGGGCAGTCACCACGGCACGGCAGGCCGGTTCGGTGTCATAGACGAAACCGTCCGGCAACGCCCCCTCGAACTTGAAAGGCTGGCCGGTGGCCTCGGTGACGGCCTGCCAGTGCTCAAGGATATAGCGCCGGGTGGTCGGCTCCAGGGCCGAACCACTGCCGGTGCGCAGGCCGCCCACTACCAGGTGCAGCTCCACACCCGCAGCCTGCGCCTGCTCGACCAATGCTTCGGCCACCGGCGCAAAGCCCCAGCACCAGGAACACATCGGGTCCATCACGTAGAGCAGGCGTGGCGTCATGGGTTCAAGCCTCGGAAGGTGACTGCTTGTAGTTGTAGCCGATCGGATGCGGCATGTTGCGGGCCTTGGCCAGTTCGATCTGCTTTTGCCGGTCGATCGCGCTGCGACGGGTTTTCTCGCTCAGCTTATCCCAGCAATGCGGGCAACTGATTCCCGGCACATAGTGTTCCGAGGCGCGGTCTTCGACACTGACCGGCGTACGACAGGCATGGCACTGATCGTAGTCCCCTTCGCTAAGGTCGTGGCGAACCGTTACCCGGTTATCGAACACGAAGCAGTCGCCGCGCCATTTGGTTTCTTCCTGGGGCACCTCCTCCAGGTATTTGAGGATGCCGCCCTTGAGGTGATAGACCTCGTCGAAACCCTGGCCAAGCATGTAGCTGGAGGCTTTTTCACAGCGAATGCCACCGGTGCAGAACATCGCGACTTTCTTGTGGCGCGTCGGGTCGAAGTTCGCCTTGATGTACTCGGGAAATTCGCGAAAGCTGGTGGTCTTGGGGTCGATGGCGCCTTCGAAGGTGCCGATGGACACTTCGTAGTCATTGCGGGTGTCGATCAACAGCACTTCCGGATCGCTGATCAGGGCGTTCCAGTCCTGCGGCTCGACATAGGTGCCGACCTGCTTGTTCGGGTCCACGCCTTCAACGCCCAGGGTGACGATTTCTTTCTTGAGCTTGACCTTGGTGCGATAGAACGGCTGCTCGTCGCAGTACGACTCTTTATGGTCGATGTCGATCATGCGCGGATCGTTCTTGAGCCAGGCCAGCAGGCCATCGATACCCTCACGGGTGCCGGAAACCGTACCGTTGATGCCTTCCTGGGCCAGCAGCAGCGTGCCTTTGACGCCGTTATCGACCATGGCCTTGAGCAACGGCTCACGCAGCTCGACGTAATCTTCAAGGGTGACGAACTTATACAGTGCCGCCACGACAATGGGTTGTGTCATGGGTGTTTCTCCAGGTGGCTACCCTCGTAAAGGGTGAACCGGATGCGAAAAAAAACGCGCCGGATGAGCGGCGCGTTGCGGATTCTAGCAAAAAAGCAGCTCCAAGCTCCAAGCTTCGAGCTGCAAGCCACGGCGGCTTGTAGCTTATAGCTTGAAACTTGTAGCTCTTTACCCCTTGCTACCCCCGGCGCAGGTCGGCGAAGCCGGGGCGGTGTCGACCTGTGCCCATTCTTCGGGGGTGTAGGTATGCAGCGCCAACGCATGGAATTCACCCATCAGCTCGCCCAGCGTGCCGTAGACCTTCTGGTGGCGCTTGACGCGATTGAGCCCTTCGAATTGCTGGCTGACCACCACCGCCTTGAAGTGGGTCTGCAGACCACGGCTGTGCATGTGGCTTTCATCCAGCACTTGCAGGTACTCGGGCTGCAGGAGCCCGAGCGTCGATTCGATGCGTTGTTGCATGCTCATACCCGGCTCCGCTTACGGCTTTTTCTTGGCTGGGGCAGGCGCGGCGCCTTTCGGCTCGAGCTCGGCCGTCATGTCAGACAGCAGCTTGTTGACCACCGGCACTGCGGACTCCAGCTTGGCCTGGGTCAGTTGGGCCGATTGCTGGGTCAGCTGCGGCATTTTTTCCAAGACTTTCTTGCCCAATGGCGACTGGTAGAAGGACACCAGGTCCTTGAGCTCCGACTCGCTGAAGTTGCTGGTGTAGAGCTTGACCATGTCCGGCTTGAGCTTGTTCCAGCCGATGGCCTGGTCCAGTGCGGCATTGGCCTTGGCCTGGTAGCTTTCCAGGGTGGCTTTTTTCGACTCGGGGGCCTTGGTCTGTTCAAAGCGCTGGGCGAACATCTGCTGCACTTGCATGTACACCGGAGTGCCCAGTTTGTCAGCGTGTGCCAGGGTCAGAAACGCTTCGGCGCTGGCGTTGTGGCTGGCGGTATCGGCAAGAACAGGGCCGCTGGCACACACCAGAGCAACTGCGGTACAGATGGCACGAAGACGGGTCATCGAGTTTCCTTTACTAACAGGCGAGGTAAAACCCCAAGGGCGACCATTCTGCGCCTAATAAACGCCGGGCCTCAACCCCGAAGCTTGCCGGACCCGATTGACGGGGCGGACCGGCCGCCCCTAGATTGAGGGAACCGGTGCCGCCCGCCAGGGCCTAAACTGCGCATTCAGCCCAATAGGAGTTTGACCCGATGAGCCGTATCGAAACCGACAGCCTTGGCCAGGTTGAAGTCCCGGAAGAGGCCTACTGGGGCGCCCAGACACAGCGTTCCATGATCAATTTTGCCATCGGTAACGAACGCATGCCGCTGTCGGTGCTGCATGCCCTGGCGCTGATCAAGAAGGCCGCCGCGCGGGTCAATGACCGCAACGGCGACTTGCCCGCCGACATCGCTCGCCTGATCGAGCAAGCCGCCGACGAAGTGCTGGACGGCCAGCATGACGACCAGTTCCCGCTGGTGGTCTGGCAGACGGGCAGCGGCACCCAGAGCAACATGAACGTCAACGAAGTCATCGCCGGGCGAGCCAACGAGCTGGCCGGCAACCCGCGCGGCGGCAAGAGCCCGGTGCACCCCAACGATCACGTCAATCGCTCCCAGAGCTCCAACGACTGCTTCCCAACCGCCATGCACATCGCCGCCGTCCAGGCCGTCCAGCAGCAATTGCTGCCGGCCATCGGCGAGTTGTCCGGCGGGTTGGCGGAACTGGCTGCGCGCCACATGAAGCTGGTCAAGACCGGCCGCACCCACATGATGGATGCCACGCCCATCACGTTTGGCCAGGAACTGTCGGCCTTCATAGCCCAGCTCGACTATGCCGAACGTGCCATCCGCGCCGCACTGCCAGCGGTCTGCGAACTGGCCCAAGGCGGTACGGCGGTGGGCACCGGCCTCAATTCGCCCCATGGTTTTGGTGAAGCCATTGCCGCTGAATTGGCGGCGCTTTCCGGGCTGCCGTTCGTGACCGCGCCGAACAAGTTCGCCGCGCTGGCCGGCCATGAACCCCTGACCGCCCTGTCCGGCGCGCTGAAAACCCTGGCCGTGACCCTGATGAAGATCGCCAACGACCTGCGCCTGCTGGGTTCCGGGCCACGGGCCGGGTTCGCCGAGGTGAAGTTGCCGGCCAACGAACCGGGCAGTTCCATCATGCCCGGCAAGGTCAACCCGACCCAGTGCGAAGCCTTGTCGATGCTGGCCTGCCAAGTCCTGGGCAACGACGTGACCATCGGTTTCGCCGCCAGCCAGGGCCATTTGCAACTGAACGTGTTCAAACCGGTGATCATCCACAACCTGCTGCAATCGATCCGCCTGCTGGCCGATGGCTGCAGCAACTTCCAACAGCATTGCATCGCGGGGCTCGAACCGGATGCCGAGCAAATGGCCGCGCACTTGGAACGCGGGCTGATGCTGGTGACCGCGCTGAACCCGCACATCGGCTACGACAAGTCCGCCGAGATCGCCAAGAAAGCCTATGGCGAAGGGCTGACGTTGCGCGAGGCCGCGTTGCAACTGGGGTATCTCACTGATGAAGAGTTCGATGCCTGGGTAAGGCCGGAGAATATGCTGGAGGCCGGTAGCCAGGGCTGAGTTCTGTTCTGGCAGTTGGTACGTCTTCGCGAGCAAGCCCGCTCCCACAGTGGATGTGTCGGGCACAATATTTGTGCTCAGCGCAATCACTGTGGGAGCGGGCTTGCTCGCGAAGAACGGTAACGCGGTCTATTGCCCAACAGCCAAACGCTCGCGCCGGGCCCTCAGCCCGGCGATCAACGACGGCCCCAGCGCCACCAACGCCGACCCCAATACCACCAGCACCGCCCCGCCATATCCCAGCAGATTGATCTGTTCGGCATGGACATAATCGGGCCACCACCAGGCCGCCATCGCCACCGCGGCGAACGTCACCAGCGGCGTGATCGCCAGGGTCGCGCTGACCCGGGAAGCCTCCCAATGGGCCAAGGCCTCGGCAAATGCGCCATAGGCGATCAGCGTATTGAGACAGCAGGCGAGCAACAGCCAACCTTGCAGTGGGCTCAGTTGCAACGCTTCCAGCGGATGCACCCAAGGTGTGAGCAACAGCGCGCAGAACAGGTAGATCACCATCATCACCTGCAACGAATTCCACACCGTCAACAATTGCTTCTGGCCCAGGGCATAGAACGTCCAGACGGTCGAGGCGAGCAATACCATCAGCACCCCGGCGGTGTAGTCGCTCAAGGACGTCAGCAATTCAATGAGGCGCTGATTGAAAAACAGTGCAAATCCGATCAACAACACCAGCAGGCCAATGCCCTGCCCGACGCTGAAACGTTCTTTGAACACAAACAGACTGGCGACCAGCAACATGATCGGCCCCATCTGCACCACCAGTTGCGCGGTGCCGGGGCTCAAGCGGTTCAAGCCCATCAGGTAGAGCACATAGTTGCCCACCAGCCCGAGCACCGCCATTGCCACCAGCCAGCCGCCACGACGGCCAAGCACTTGGCGAGTAGGCAAGCGCCGGGTAGCGCCAAGGTAGATGAACAGCAAGCCACCGGACACGAGCAACCGAAACCAGGTCACGGTGACCGGGTCCATCACCTGCAGTACTTGCTTGAGCTTGATCGGCAGGATTCCCCACAGCAAAGCGGTCAGCAAGGCGAGGAACAGGCCATAGACCCAGCGACCGGACGATACGTGCATGCAACCCTCGAAACCAAGACATGAGTGCTCATTCTAGGCCCTGATCCATCCGCGACACAGGGACAGTTGGGCATGCGACGTTGCCAGGATTGTATGGGTCGTAGCCGTCGATCGGCTCGCCAGGCGCAAATCAACCACACCACATATGCTCAAGTTAAAACCGCCAAGCAGCCCTATGGAGACCCGAAATGCCTGGTACGCGCGCGCAGGACACAGACGCACCCAAGACAATTTTTCGCAGTGATCGGATTTGCCGGATAAATGGCGAATTTTATTTCAGTACGCGCGAAGGCACGCAGGAAGGACCGTACGACAGTCGTGAGACTGCAGAACGGGAAGTCGCGGCTTATATTCAACGGATGATGCAACTGAACAAAGTGGCCAGCTGACTCAGAAGGCCGTGTGGCAAAGGAGCTTGCTCCTTTGCCACACAAAGCCCTGCACGCCTGCGGTTATCGAACCGCCTCGAACAACCCCGTCGCCCCCATCCCGCCACCCACGCACATCGTCACGATGCCGTAGCGCAGGTTGCGCCGTTGCAGCTCGCGCACCAGATGGCCCACTTGCCGTGAGCCGGTCATGCCGAAGGGATGGCCGATGGAGATCGAGCCCCCGTTGACGTTGTATTTCTCGTTATCGATTTCCAACCGGTTGCGGCTGTACAGGCACTGGGACGCGAAAGCCTCGTTGAGTTCCCACAAGTCGATGTCGGCGATCTGCAAGCCCTTGGCCTTGAGCAGCTTCGGCACCGAAAATACCGGACCGATGCCCATCTCGTCCGGTTCGCAACCGGCCACGGTAAAGCCGCGAAAAAACGCCTTGGGCTTGAGCCCCAGGGCCAAGGCTTTTTCCAGACTCATCACCAAGGTCATCGACGCCCCGTCGGACAACTGCGACGAGTTGCCTGCTGTCACCGAACCGTCTTCGGCGAACACGGGCTTGAGTCCGGCCAGGCTTTCGTAAGTGGTGTCGGGGCGATTGCAGTCGTCGCGGTCAACCAGGCCATCGAGGATCTGCACCGCACCGGTGTTCTTGTCCTCGACCCGGTACTTGACCGCCATCGGGATGATTTCATCGTCGAACAACCCGGCCGCCTGTGCCTGGGCGGTTCGTTGCTGGCTCTGCAAGGCGTAGCGGTCCTGTTCTTCACGGCTGACCTGATAACGACGGGCAACGATCTCGGCCGTCTGGCCCATGGGAAAGTAGATCCCGGGCACCTGCTCCTTGAGCAGTGGGTTGATCAGGTTATCGGTGTTGACGCTTTTCATCGTCAGGCTGATGGATTCCACCCCACCGGCGACGATGATGTCGCTGCAACCGGAGGCGATCTGGTTGGCGGCGATGGCGATGGCTTGCAGGCCCGAGGAACAGAAACGGTTGAGGGTCATGCCGGCGGTGCCGGTCCCCAATTGCGAGAGCACCGCCACGTTGCGGCCGATGTTGTAGCCTTGGGCGCCCTCGTTGGACCCGGCGCCGACGATGCAATCCTCGACGCTGGCCGGGTTGATGTCGTTGCGTGCCAACAGGGCGTTGACGCAGTGCGCCGCCATGTCGTCCGGGCGGGTCATGTTGAACTTGCCGCGAAAAGATTTCGCCAGGCCGGTCCGTACGCTGTCGACGATCACCACTTCACGCATGGCTGCACCTCATTGTTATGGTCGGTTAGTGGGCCCAGCATAGGTCCACCGTATAACCGACCGCGACAATCATTCACCCCGCGTATGCGCCCTCATTGGCTACTTCCTGCTTTTTTTCGCCTGGCGAGCCTGTTTCCCCGAGCGCTCGAACGCGTCCTCCAGCGCCTGGTTTAGCGTGCGCAACACTTTGACCCGCGCCCAGCGCTTGTCGTTGGCTTCCACCAATGTCCAAGGGGAAATCTCGGTGCTGGTGCGATCGACCATGTCGCACACGGCCGCCCGGTAAGCGTTCCACTTGTCCCGGTTGCGCCAGTCGTCCTCGGTAATCTTGAAGCGCTTGAAGGGGATTTCCTCACGCTCCTGGAAGCGCTCCAGCTGGGTTTCCTTGTCGATGGCCAGCCAGAACTTGACCACCACCACGCCGGCATCGGCGATCTGTTCTTCGAAATCGTTGATCTCGCCATAGGCCCTTAGCCAGTCGGCCCGGCTGCAGAACCCTTCGACCCGTTCCACCAGCACCCGGCCATACCAGGAACGGTCGAACATGGTGAACTTGCCCCGCGCCGGGATGTGCCGCCAGAACCGCCACATGTACGGGTGGGCGCGCTCTTCCTCCGTGGGCGCGGCGATCGGCACGATGCTGTACTGGCGCGGATCGAGGGCCGCCGCCACCCGACGAATCGCCCCGCCCTTGCCGGCCGCATCGTTACCCTCGAACACGGCCACCAGGGCATGGCGGCGCATGCGTTTGTCGCGCAGCAAGCCGGCGAACCGCGCCTGCTCGGTAATCAATTGCTCCTCGTAATCGTCCTTGTCCAGGCGCAGGGTCATGTCCAGGCTGTCGAGCAGGGTGACTTGATCCTCCAGGGCCGGCAGCGGCATCACGCTGGCCTTTTCCGGCTTCGCCTTAGGTCGGTCGAGGGCTTGGCGCAAGCCTTCGAGCAGGACCCGCCCGACCGTGAGGCTGCGATAATAGGTGTCCACGCCTTCGACGACGTGCCATGGCGCGTATTCGCGACTGGTGCGGCGCAGGACCCGTTCGCCGTATTTGACGAACTTGTCGTAGGTCTGGGATTGCTGCCAGTCCAGCGGGCTGATGCGCCAGCTGTGCAGCGGATCATCCTTGAGCCCCTTGAGCCGAGCCTTCATCTGTTTCTTGGACAGGTGGAACCAGAACTTGAAGATCAGTGCGCCTTCGTCACAGAGCATCTTTTCCAGGCGTTCGGCGGCGTTGATCGCCTGGTCCAGCCGGGGATCCTTGAACTCGCCATGGACGCGTCCTTGCAGCATCTGGCTGTACCAGTTGCCGAAGAAAATCCCCATGCGCCCCTTGGCTGGCAGCATCCGCCAATAACGCCAGGCCGGCGGCCGCGCCAGTTCTTCGTCGGTCTGCTGGTCGAATGTACGCACTTCGATCAGTCGCGGGTCCATCCACTCGTTGAGCAGCTTCACCGTCTCGCCCTTGCCCGCGCCCTCGATGCCGTTGATCAGCACGATGACCGGAAACCGGCCTTGTTGCTGCAATTCGAATTGAGCTTCGAGCAGCGCTTCACGCAAGGCCGGCACTTCGGCCTCAAAGGTTTCTTTATCGATGACGTGACCGATTTCAGCGGATTCGAACATGAACAGCTCCTTCGGGGATGGGGCAAGATTAGCGGATTGGATGCGGTGGGGTGCAGCAGATTCCACCCAGATGCGCGGTCTGTTGCGATGGGTCAAGCAAGCCGGTAGCGATCGGCTAGAATGGCCTCCCCGTTTTCACCGAGCCCGCCATGACGCCCATCCAGCACCACGCCCAACTCGACTGGGACGACCAGGGGCGCCCGCGCTCGCGGGTGTTCGACGACGTGTATTTTTCCGACCAGTCGGGCCTGGATGAAACCCGCTACGTGTTCCTTGAGCAGAACAACCTGGCCGAGCGCTTTGCCGCGTTGCCCCAGGACGGAAGACTGGTGATCGGCGAAACCGGGTTCGGCACCGGCCTGAACTTCCTCTGCGCCTGGCAGTTGTTCGAACAATGCGCGCCGACCGGGGCGCGGTTGCATTTTGTCAGCGTCGAGAAGTTTCCCTTGAGCCCGCAGGACTTGCGCCGGGCCTTGGCTTTGTGGCCGCAGCTGGCACGCCAGGCTGATCAGTTGCTCGCGCAATACGTCGCGGTCCACCAGGGTTTCCAGCGCCTGACGCTGGCGGATGGACGGGTGACGCTGACCTTGCTGATCGGCGATGCCCTCGAACAGTTGCCGCAACTGGATGGGCAAATCGACGCCTGGTTCCTGGACGGTTTCGCGCCGGCGAGAAACCCAGACATGTGGACCGCCGAGCTGTTCGCCGAACTGGCCCGGCTGGCGGCCCCCGGCGCCACGCTCAGCACCTTCACCAGTACCGGTTGGGTACGACGGTTGTTGAACGCGGCGGGCTTCAAGATGAAGCGCACGCCGGGCATTGGCCATAAATGGGAAATCCTGCGTGGGGTGTTTCTCGGTTGGCCGGAGCAGGCACCGCTGCCCACCCCGGCGAAGCCCTGGTACGCCCGCCCCGCTCCGCTCACAGGCGAGCGTCGGGCCCTGGTGATCGGCGGCGGCCTCGCCGGTTGCGCCAGCGCTGCCAGCCTCGCGGCCCGTGGCTGGCAGGTAACCCTGCTGGAGCGTCACGCCGGGCTGGCCGAAGAGGCTTCCGGCAACCCGCAAGGCGTGCTGTACCTCAAGCTGTCGGCCCATGGCACGGCGTTGTCACAGATGATCCTCAGCGGCTTCGGCTACACGCGGCGCGTGCTGGAGCAACTGCAACGCGGCGTGGACTGGGATGGGTGTGGGGTTTTGCAGCTGGCTTTCAACAGCAAGGAAGCCGAGCGCCAGGCGCAACTGGCCGAAGCGTTCCCACAGGATTTGCTCCACAGCCTGGATCAGGCGCAGGCCCAAGCGCGTTCTGGCATCGGCCTGGCTTGTGGCGGCTTGTTCTACCCCGAAGGCGGCTGGGTGCATCCGCCGGCGCTGTGCCGCTGGCAGGCCGCAGGCGCGACAATCGACGTGCAGCCTCACCATGAAGTGCTGGAGTTGCGCCGCGTGGAAGACCAGTGGCAGGCCTGGGACGGCGAACACTGCCTGGCCAGCGCCCCCGTGGTAATCCTCGCCAGCGCCGCCGAGATCAAGCGTTTCGAACCGGCCGCCGAGCTGCCCCTCAAGCGCATTCGCGGGCAAATCACCCGGTTGCCGCAAACCGCCCGCAGCCAGGACTTGGCCACAGTGGTCTGCGCCGAAGGCTACGTGGCCCCGCCGCGCTTGGGCGAACACACCCTGGGCGCCAGCTTCGACTTCAAGAGCGACGACCTGACCCCCACCGCCGCCGAGCACGCCGGCAACCTGCTGATGCTCGAAGAAATTTCCCTGGACCTGGCGGACCGCCTCAACGCCAGCGCCCTGGAGGCCGAACACCTTGAAGGGCGCGCGGCGTTCCGTTGCACCAGCCCGGATTACCTGCCGATTGTCGGCCCGTTAGCGCACAGCCCGGCCTTCACCGAAGCGTATTCGGCCCTGGCCAAGGACGCCCGCCAGGTGCCTGATATCCCCTGCCCTTGGCTCGATGGCCTGTATATCAACAGCGGCCACGGTTCCCGAGGCCTGATCACCGCGCCGCTGTCGGGCGAACTGATCGCCGCGTGGCTGGACAACGAACCCCTGCCGCTGCCACGAAGCGTGGCCGAGGTCTGCCATCCGAACCGGTTTGCACTGCGGGCGCTGGTTCGAGGCAAGGCCAAGGACTAACGCCTACCGAATGACCTGTGGGAGCGGGCTTGCTCGCGAAGGCGGTTTGTCAGTTACTCAAACGTCACAGGTACGCCGCCTTCGCGAGCAAGCTCGCTCCCACAAGGGTTGCGGGACATTCACCAGACCCCGCCCGTCGGCTTATAACGCATCGATATAAAACTCACAGCTATCCCCTCGGTCAGTTTCAGAGTACCCGCCATTTCGGCGCGCGTTGCTTGACCCCTCCCCAACGGAAAAACCGGTAAGGACTTATGTGCGGATTAGCTGGAGAGTTACGTTTCGATCAACAACCTGCGGACCTTGCGGCCGTAGAGCGAATCACCCATCACCTGGCCCCTCGCGGCCCCGACGCATGGGGTTTCCATAGCCAGGGGCCGATTGCCCTTGGCCACCGTCGTCTGAAAATCATGGACCTGTCCGACGGCTCGGCCCAGCCCATGATCGACAATCAGCTGGGCTTGTCCCTGGCCTTCAACGGCGCGATCTACAACTACCCGGAACTGCGAGCCGAGCTCGAAGCCTTGGGCTACGCCTTTTATTCCGGTGGCGACACCGAAGTGCTGCTCAAGGGCTACCACGCCTGGGGCGAAGCGCTGCTGCCCAAACTCAATGGCATGTTCGCCTTTGCGATCTGGGAGCGCGATGCCAAGCGGCTGTTCATTGCCCGCGACCGCCTCGGCGTCAAGCCGCTGTACCTGTCGCGCACCGGCCAACGCCTGCGTTTCGCCTCCGCGCTGCCGGCGTTGCTCAAGGGCGGTGACATCAACCCGATGCTCGATCCGGTGGCGCTCAACCATTACTTGAATTTCCATGCGGTGGTCCCGGCACCCCGCACCTTGCTGGCCGGGGTGGAAAAACTGCCGCCCGCCACTTGGATGCGCATCGAAGCCGACGGCACCACCGAGCAGAAAACCTGGTGGACCCTGCCCTACGGCCCCCGGGACGATGAGAAGAACCTGAAGCTGGAAGACTGGATCGACCGTGTACTCGACAGTACCCGCGAAGCGGTTGCCATCCGCCAGCGCGCCGCCGTGGATGTCGGCGTGCTGCTTTCCGGCGGCGTGGATTCGAGCATGCTCGTTGGCCTGCTGCGGGAAGTCGGTGTGCAAGACCTGTCGACGTTCTCCATCGGCTTCCAGGATGCCGGCGGCGAGCGTGGCGACGAGTTTCAGTATTCGGACCTGATCGCCAAGCATTACGGCACCCATCACCACCAACTGCGCATCGATGAGAAAGAGATCATCGAACAACTGCCTGCAGCGTTCCGCGCCATGAGCGAACCGATGGTCAGCCATGACTGCATCGCTTTCTATTTGCTGTCGCGAGAAGTCGCCAAGCATTGCAAAGTGGTGCAGAGCGGCCAGGGCGCCGACGAACTGTTCGCCGGTTACCACTGGTACCCGCAGGTGGACGGCGCCAGCGATCCGTACGCGGCCTATCGCGCCGCGTTCTTCGACCGCAGCTACGAGGAATACGCCGCCACTGTGCAGCCCAAATGGCTGACCGACCACGATGCGGCCGGCGATTTCGTCAAGGAACATTTCGCCCAGCCGGGCGCCGACGCGGCGGTGGACAAGGCCCTGCGCCTGGACAGCACCGTGATGCTGGTGGACGACCCGGTCAAGCGAGTCGACAACATGACCATGGCTTGGGGCCTGGAGGCGCGGACGCCGTTCCTGGACTACCGGCTGGTGGAACTTTCGGCCCGGGTGCCGGCGCAATTCAAGCTGCCCGACGGCGGCAAGCAGGTGCTCAAGGAAGCCGCCCGGCGGGTGATCCCCAGCGAAGTGATCGACCGCAAGAAAGGCTATTTCCCGGTGCCCGGCCTCAAGCACCTGGATGGCGACACGCTGGCCTGGGTCCGCGAATTGCTGCTGGATCCGAGCCAGGACCGTGGCTTGTTCAACCCCACCATGCTCGACCGCCTGCTGACCGATCCCAACGGCCAGCTCACCCCGTTGCGCGGCTCGAGGCTGTGGCAATTGGCGGCGCTGAACCTGTGGCTCAGCGAGCAAGGAATCTGATTGATGAAACCCCACCCGACCGTTCACAACCAACGCCTGCTGCGCGGCCAAGCGCCTTCCTACGAGCGCTTGCAAGCACGCCTGGCCGAAGACGGCAGCGAATTGAACGCTGCCCCGATTGCCGTGCATTGTGGCTGGGGCCGCCTGCTGATCGGCCACACGTTTGCCGACCCAGCGAGCCTGGCCCAGGAACTCCTTAACGAGCAACCCGGCGAGCGTGACATAGCCTTGTACGTCGCCGCGCCGCAGCAGGTGCTGGGGCTGGAGCCGGCGCAACTGTTCCTCGATCCGTCCGACACCTTGCGCCTGTGGTTCAGCGATTATCGCCAGGCCACGCGAGTCTTCCGTGGCTTCCGTATTCGCCGGGCCCAGAGCGAGGCCGACTGGCAAGCCATCAACCAGCTTTATCAAGCCCGGGGCATGCTGCCCATCGATCCACAGCGACTGACCCCGCGACACCAGGGCGGGCCGGTCTATTGGCTGGCCGAGGACGACGACACCGGTGCGGTGATCGGCAGCGTCATGGGCCTGAACCACCAGAAGGCCTTCAACGACCCGGAAAACGGCAGCAGCCTGTGGTGCCTGGCCGTAGACCCGCATTGCTCGCGGCCCGGGGTCGGGGAAGTATTGGTGCGTCACCTGATCGAGCACTTCATGAGCCGTGGCTTGAGCTACCTGGACCTGTCGGTGCTGCACGACAATCGCCTGGCGAAAAACCTCTACGCCAAACTCGGCTTCCGCAACCTTTCGACCTTTGCCATCAAACGCAAGAATGGCATCAACCAGCCGTTGTTCCTCGGGCCGGGCCCCGAAGCGCAGTTCAATCCTTATGCGCGGATCATTGTCGAAGAGGCGCACCGTCGCGGCATCGACGTGCAGGTGGATGACGCCGAGGCCGGGTTGTTCACCCTGGTCCACGGCAGTCGCCGGGTCCGTTGCCGCGAATCCCTGAGCGACCTGACCAGCGCCATTAGCATGACCCTGTGCCAGAACAAAAGCCTGACCCACAAAGTGCTGAAGAATGCCGGTTTGAACCTGCCGGCCCAACAGTTGGCGGGTAATGCCGATGACAATCTGGCCTTTCTCGACGAACACGAGCGAATCGTGGTCAAGCCGTTGGACGGTGAGCAGGGCCAGGGCGTGGCGGTGGATCTGAGTACGATCGAGCAGGTGCAGAGCGCTATCGAAGCGGCTCGGCAATTCGACAGCCGTGTGTTGCTGGAAAGCTTCCACGAAGGGCTGGACTTACGGATCCTGGTCATCGGTTTTGAAGTGGTGGCCGCGGCGATCCGGCGGCCGGCCGAGGTGATCGGCGATGGCCAGCACACCATCGGTGCATTGATCGAAGCCCAGAGCCGTCGACGGCAAGCGGCCACGGGAGGTGAAAGCAAGATCCCGATGGACGCCGAGACCCTGCGCACCCTGAGCGCGGCGGGTTACGACTATGACAGCGTACTGTCCGCCGGGGAGCATCTGTTCGTGCGGCGCACGGCGAACCTGCACACCGGTGGGGTACTGGAGGACGTCACCGGCATCCTTCATCCAACCCTCGCCGAGGCGGCGGTGCGCGCCGCGCGGGCGTTGGACATCCCAGTGGTCGGCCTCGACCTGCTGGTACCGGCGGCCGATCGACCCGAGTACGTGTTCATCGAAGCCAACGAACGCGCCGGCCTGGCCAACCACGAACCACAACCCACCGCCGAACGTTTTGTGGATTTGTTGTTTCCCCATAGCCAAGCGGTGGCCTGAGCTTTTTCTACCGTGGCGAGGGAGCTTGCTCCCGCTGGGCTGCGAGGCAGCGCCTCCATGGGTGTCCAGGTTTTCTGGATAGACCCGGACACTATGATGGCAACCGCTTCGCGGTCGAGCGGGAGCAAGCTCCCTCGCCACAGGTTTCCCCCTACTTAATATTCCGAGGAATTTCCATGATCAGCAAAATTCCCGAACCGGATCTCGAATACCTGCAAAAAGTCTTGCTGGAGATGCTCGCCATTCCCAGCCCCACCGGCTTCACCGACACCATCGTGCGCTATGTCGCCGAACGGCTTGAGGAACTGGGCATTCCTTTTGAAATGACTCGCCGTGGCACGATCCGCGCCACCCTCAAGGGCCGCAAGAGCAGCCCCGACCGCGCCGTGTCGGCGCACCTGGACACCATCGGGGCCTCGGTGCGCGCCATCAAGGACAACGGTCGCCTGACCCTGGCCCCGGTGGGCTGCTGGTCCAGCCGGTTTGCCGAAGGCAGTCGGGTCAGCCTGTTTACCGACACTGGCGTGATTCGTGGCAGCGTGCTGCCCTTGATGGCGTCCGGGCACGCCTTCAACACCGCCGTGGATGAAATGCCCATCAGTTGGGACCACATCGAGCTGCGCCTGGATGCCTACTGCACCACCCGTGCCGACTGCGAAACCCTGGGCGTGGGCATCGGCGACTATGTCGCCTTCGATCCCCTGCCGGAGTTCACCGAAAGCGGCCACATCAGTGCCCGCCACCTGGACGACAAGGCCGGTGTCGCCGCGCTGCTGGCGGCGCTCAAGGCGATTGTCGACAGCGGCGAAGAGCTGCTGATCGACTGCCATCCCCTGTTCACCATCACCGAGGAAACCGGCAGCGGCGCGGCGGCGGCACTGCCCTGGGACGTCAGTGAGTTCGTGGGCATCGACATCGCCCCGGTCGCGCCCGGGCAGCACTCCAGCGAGCATGCGGTCAGTGTGGCCATGCAGGATTCCGGGGGGCCTTACGACTATCACCTGTCACGGCACTTGCTGAAACTGGCCAAGGAGAACGAGCTACCGGCGCGCCGCGACCTGTTTCGCTATTACTTCAGCGATGCCCATTCGGCCATCACTGCCGGCCATGACATCCGCACCGCCCTGCTCGCCTTCGGCTGCGACGCCACCCATGGCTACGAACGCACCCACATCGACAGCCTGGCCGCCCTCAGCCGCCTGCTCGGCGCCTACATCCTCAGCCCGCCGGTGTTCGCCAGCGACGCGCAACCGGCCCAGGGCTCGCTGGACCGCTTCAGCCACCAGATCGAGCATGATGCGCAGATGGAAAGTGATACCCGGGTGCCGTCAGTGGACAGCTTGATTGGGCAGCGGTCAGAGAACTGATCCAGCTAACGACATGGTTCGCGGGTGTATCGAAATCCTACTGTGGGAGCGGGCTTGCTCGCGAAGACGGCGGCACAGGCAGCATTGGCGCAAACTGACCCACCACTTTCGCGAGCAAGCCCGCTCCCACAAGGATATGCAGTGACCGAAAAACCACAGGCTAGCCGCAAAAGCCCATTGGCCGTAGCATCGCCCTATTGTCTAGCCGAGGTACCCCATGCTCATCCCCTACGACCAACTCGAAGTCGACACGCTCACTCGCCTGATCGAGGATTTCGTGACCCGCGACGGCACCGACAACGGTGACGACACGCCCCTGGAGACTCGGGTGCTACGGGTCAGGCAGGCCTTGACCAAAGGCCAGGCGATGATCGTCTTCGACCCCGACAGCGAACAGTGCCAACTGATGCTCAAGCACGACGTGCCCAAGCACCTATTCGACTGAACAGGCCCTGCGAGCGGCGTGGGCCTTTTTCTTCTGGATCTTTTCGTAGATTTCCGAGCGATGGACATCGACGTGCCGGGGCGCTTCCACGCCAAAACGCACGGTGCCGCCGTTGATCGACAGCACTCGGACCGAAATATCGTCGCCAATGGAAATCAACTCACCCACGGCGCGGCTTAATACGAGCATGGTTCTTGTCCTTAAGAATGTCTGGACCTAGACCATGCCCGGCCCGCTTCATGTTCTCAAGGCACCCGCGAGAATTCAGTAAAGCCCTACAAGCAAAGCTCTCGCGACTGAAGGAAACGTCCTGCAAAACTCTGTCAGACCGCGCCTCGCTTCACGAAGCAGAGAACCGCGGGCCGAACAGAATCACGCTTGCCCCCAGCACACAGAGCGCCACGCCCACCCAGTCGGAACCCAGCGGTCGCACCCGCTCCACCACCGCCAGCCAGCCGATCGAGGCGATGATATAGATGCCGCCATAGGCAGCGTATGCGCGGCCGGCGTAGGTCGCTTCGATGCGGGTCAGCAACAGGGCGAACAAAGTGAGACTGAGCAGCGCCGGCGCGATCCACCAGGCGCTCTTGCCCTGGCGCAGCCACATCCAGAAGGCATAGCAGCCGGCGATCTCAAATAACGCCGCAAGTAGGAACCACAGGTAATTGAGCATGCAGGTGTCCATCAGAAGGCGAATGGCGCCATCCTGAGGACACCGGGCCCGGCGGTCAACCTGGGGTGTGACGGGCCTTGGCGCGCATCTTGTCTGCCATGACGGTCATTTCGTCGTACAGCAACTGGGGATTTTTCTGCTTCATCGCCCATGCCATCCGGCCCTGTTCATGGGGCAGGATCATGAATTGGCCTTGGGCGACCTGCTCGAAGATGTAATCCGCGATATCGGCAGCGCTGATCGGTGAGCTTTCCAGCAATTTACCCACCTGGGCTTTCATCGCCGGGGTCGGGCCACGGAACGAGTCCAACAAGTTGGTCTGGAAGAAGGACGGGCAGACAACGTGTACGCCAATTTCCTGCTGGGCCAGCTCGACCAGCAAACTCTCCGACAATGCCACCACACCGGCCTTGGCCACGTTGTAGTTGCTCATGGCCGGCCCCTGCATCAAGGCCGCCATGGAGGCGATGTTGATGATCTTGCCGCGGCTTTTCTCCAGCAGCGGCAGGAACGCCTTGCATCCCTTGACCACGCCCATCAGGTTGATTGCGATCTGCCAGTCCCAATCCTCCAGGGAGAGCTCGCTGAAAAATCCACCCGAGGCCACACCGGCGTTATTGACGATGATGTCGATGCCACCGAGCTTTTCTTCACAAGCCTGGGCAAACGCCGTCAATTGGCTGTAGTCGCGCACATCGCAGCGCTGGATGAAACCGTCACCGCCGGCGCTGCGGACTTGCTTCAGGGTTTCCTGAAGGCCTGGTTCACTGACATCCGACAAGGCCAGGCGCCAACCTTCACGGGCCCAGCGCAGCGCGATTTCGCGACCCAGGCCAGAGCCGGCACCAGTGATCATCATGCGATTTTGCATAGCAAACAGCCTTGTCGTTCCGGGAGAGATAGGCCGAGTGTAGCGAAGGACCCTGCCCGACCCACGCTCCATCAGATTGGTGAATGGCCGCGGCAAACCGTAATAGGTCTTGAAGACTCTATTGGGGCCCCGTGGCAAGGAAGCTGGCTCCCTTGGCACGGGGTTGGCTTCCATCAAGTTCAAGCATCAAAAAACATTGAATTTTTTACAGGACGTTACGGTCGGACTTATTAAGCCGCCCGGATTCATTGCATGCGCGCTGGCAGTTGAAAGTTGCAATCACTCCAGAACCGACCAAATAAGGAAATCTACAATGGGCACGATTCTTATCATTATCCTGATCCTCCTGCTGATCGGTGGCCTGCCGGTCTTCCCGCACTCCAGAAGTTGGGGTTACGGCCCGTCCGGCATCATTGGTGTCGTATTGGTGGTGCTGTTGGTCCTGCTATTGCTTGGCAAGATATGACGCACTAAGCAGCATAAAAAAAGAGGCCTTGAAGGCCTCTTTTTTTATGCGCGTCGGTGTTCAGTCCGGTTTACCGTCAACGACACCCGCGGTGTTATCCAGCAAGCTCTTCGTCGCGGTTTGCAGGAACGATTCAAGTTGCTGCTTCATCTTCGCAGTGTCCGGTGCATCCGGGATGATTTCAGCGTGGGGATTGGCGCCCAATTCATAGCGGTACATCTTCGGCGGCATTTCCTTTTCCTTGGGCAGGACCAGGATCCGATCGTCGCGGATGATCGCCGTGGTCTGTTCGCTGCCCGAAGGCTTGATCACGCCAAAACCGGTATCGCCTTGCGGCAGGTTCAACAAGTCACGGCCCCAGCACTGGTTGCGCACTTGCCCGCCGAGGCGGCCCATGATGGTCGGCACGATATCGACCTGAGTGCCCACGGTGTGGTTACGCTGGCCGAATTTTTCCTGGATGCCCGGGCCGATCATCAGCATCGGCACGTTGAAACGCCCCAGGTCCATTTCGGTGATCTGCCGTTCGTTGCCGAAGCCATGGTCGCCGACCACGATGAACAGGGTTTCCTTGAAGTAAGGCTCCTTGCGGGCCTTCTCGAAGAACTGGCCCAGCGCCCAATCGGCATAACGCATGGCGGTCAGGTGTTCGTTCAGGCTGCCACGGTCGGTGACCCGTTCCACCGGCAACGGCGTCGGCAGGGCGTATGGCGTGTGGTTGGAGAGCGTTTGCAGCAAGGCATAGAACGGCTTGCCATTTTCCCGCGCCTTGAGTTCCACCAGGCCCCGGTCGAACATGTCCTGGTCGGACACGCCCCAGGTTGGATCGGAAAACACCGGATTCACGAAGTCGTTACGCCCGATGAAGGTGGTCATGCCCTGGCTGCTGAAGAAGCCCGATTGGTTGTCCCAGGCAAAGTCGCCGTTGTAGACATACACGTCGTCGTAGTCACGGGCGCTGAGCAACTGCGGCAGGCCCGACAGCTTGTGGCTGCCTTCCGGCGTCTGCATCAGGTATTCGAAACCCGGCAGGTTCGGGAAGCAGGCCATGGTGGCGAACATGCCTTGGTGGGTATGGGTGCCGTTGGAGAAGAAGCGGTCGAACAGCAGGCCTTCCTTGGACAGTTTGTCCAGGTAAGGCGTGATGTTGCCCGGCGCGCCCAGGGCGCCCACCGAGTGACCGGCCATGCTTTCCATCAGGATCACGACCACGTTCTTGATCGGCAGGGTCTTGTCCGCCAGCGGCGTATAGTCACGGCGTACGGCGGCGGTGCCGGCATCCACCAGCTTGTCGTCGGGCATCACCAGCATGTCGCGCACGGTCTGCTGTGCCTGCGACTGGTCAAGGGTGGCTTTCCAGATATTGTCGCGGTCTTCGGACATCCGGCTCTTGGCTGCGGCTACCAATGACAGCGTACCGTTGAGGCCCAACTGGTTGGCGAAGTTCGAATCGGTGGTGTAGACATCCCCCCAACGCAGGGGCGGCCCTTGGCGCAGGGTGCCACGGGCGGCAATCACAGCGACCAGCAAACAGACGACAAACACCGCGACACGCCCGTACCACGGGGCGATCTGCCGGGTGCCGATGCTGCCACCGCTGAAAGGCCCACGTGGACGGGTCGCACGGTCGGCGCCCTTGAATGCCAGGCTCAGGATAATGGTGCCGCCGGCCCAGGCCAGCAGGTAGCGCACCACCGGAAAACCGTACCAGAGCATGCTCATCACGGTTTTCGGGTCTTCCTTCACATACTGGAAGACCAGGCCGTTGAGGCGCTGGTGGAATTCACGGTAGAAGTCCATCTCCATCAGGCCCAGGAACAGCGCGATGCTGGAGGTGACGGTCAGCCAGAAACGGAAGAACCCGCGTGCGGCCATGGCCCGTGCGCTGAACAATGCCAGCAGCAGCGGAACGCTGAGGTACACCACCAGGCGCAGGTCGAAACGCAGGCCATTGACGAACGCCTCCACGAAAGTAGCGGCCGGGGTATCGAGGATCATCTCGCGGTTATAGACCAGCAGCGCAACGCGCAGCAGGCTGAACATGACCATCATCACCAAGGCACAGAGCAACGTGTAGGCCAGGTGCGATTTGACGGTCGGTTGCAGCAGGCGTTGCGTGGTGCGCTGCTGACTCAGGGCGTCCGGGATTGCCATGTCGTTTAAGGACCTATTGGAGTTGAAGTGACAAAAAGAACAACGGCGCGCCCTCTGTTGGCCAATGCATGGCCCCGGGGCTTGCGCGAGTGGGCAAATGTTGCACGAACAGCTACTTCATTGCCATTAAATAACCGACGGCGATAAGGCGCGGGGATTGTCCGCAAGATTTTGTGAAAATTTCGTTCAATGAATATTCAGAAACACAAAAAGCCCCGATCACCGTTGATCCGAGCTTTCGTGGCGAGGGAGCTTGCTCTTGCTCGACTGCGAAGCAGTCGTAAAACCCCTGGCAAAACAAACCTTATAACTGGCGGAGTGCATTGGGCTGCTGCGCAGCCCAGCGGGAACAAGCTCCCTCGCCACCGGGGTTATCGGTGTCAGTGGAACTGGCGCCCAAGGCCCGCCGGCACGCCTTCGATGGTGGTGTCTTCCCAAGGGCCATTGGGGCTGACGGAGCGGCTCCAGCCGTTGTTCCAGCGGTAATAGGTGCGCTGGCGATAGAAGGTATTGGTCTGGTTATCCAGCACGTACACCCCAAGCTTGGCGTCCCAATGACTGTTGCCGCCCGGTGGCGGAGCGAAACTGGCGGAGGTGCGCGGCACCGGCTTGGCCGGCTTGTTCGGAGTGACGGGCTTGCCTGGCGGGGTGGACGGGCCAGGCTTGGTGGTCGGCGTCGAAGGCGGGATAGGTGGCAGCGGTGTCGAAGGCTCCGGCGGACGCTGGACCGCACAAGCGCTCAGGCCCAAGACGAGCGTGAGCAGGGTGATACGAGCGATGGCGGTCATGGTGCGAATTCCTGTTATTGGTCCGGGCTATCGATGGTCAGTTGTTGCTGCGCGGTGGTGCTGCTCGCCAAGGGCTGGCTGCGGCCGATCCACTCACCGGCGGTCGGTTGACCGGCCCGGGAAATGCGCGCCACCAGTTGGACTTCAGGGAAGTTCGACAGTTTCAGCTGCGGCATCATCGCGTCTGCGTCGCCCAGTTCTACGGTCGCGGGCAGATCGCCAACGGTCAGGCGCTTGGCGGCCAACGGCGCAGGCGGACCGGAAACCGCACGGGCGAAGATAAACACGCTGTCACCCGGCTGCACCTTGGCCTTGAGGGCCGGCGCCAGGTCGACGCGGACCTTGAGCAGTGCCGCAGCCTTGGCCGCTGGGGCCTGGGCGACCTTGCCACCGCTGGCCTGGAGCTTCTCGGTGGCACGGGCGATACCCCCCTGCAACGCTTCGCGGGACTTGTCGCCTTCGGGCAGTTCAGCGAGCAGACGCCCCCAATAATCGACCGCCTCCTGGTAGCGCTCGCCTTCGAACGCGGCGATGCCCAACAGGCCAAGGCTGGTGACTTCCTTGGGATCGAGCTTCAGCGCTTCGTCGGTCAGGGCCTGGACCTTGTCCGACCATTTCTTGCCATCGGCGAAATATTGCGCCTGGGCCCATTGGCCCAGCAGCTCCGGTTGTTTACCCGCCACCGCCACGGTGCGCTCGAAGATCTTTGCCGCATCCGCGGGACGATCCTGGGCCATGTAGGTGCGCCCGAGGAAATACAAGCCCTCGGCGTTCTCCGGCTGCGCCGCCACCGCACGTTCCAGGCGCAGGGTCATTTCTTCCATCGATTGTGGCGCCTGGGCGAATTCGCGGGTCAGCTCGACCTTGTCGCTGGCGCCAAAATGCAGATACAGCCCCAGGCCCAACAAGGGCACTAATACTGCGGCGAGCAGTGGCAAGGGTTTGCCCATGCGCGACTCCCGTGGCGCATCGGCGCCCTCGGTGTCGGCGAGCAGTTCACGGGCAGCCTCGGCGCGACCGGTGTCCAGTTGCGCCGCATTGAGCACACCCTCCTCTCGCTCGGCCTGTAGCTCGGCGACCCGCTCTTGATACAGCGCCACGTTGAGCGCGGTACGGTCCTCTTCGAGTTGGGCGCGACGACCGCGCAGTACAGGGATCAACAGGAAACTCAGGGCAATAAGCAGCAGCAGACCTGCGGCGAGCCAGAAATCAATCATGCTTGGTCTTATCCAACAGTTGGTCGAGGCGCTGGCGCTCTTCGACGGAAAGCGTGTCCGGAGCGGCACTGCGCTGGACCCGGCGGCGGCGCACGATCACGGCAATGACGACGAAACCGCCGAGCAACAGCCCGGCAGGGCCGAACCAGAGCAGCGCGGTCTTGGAGGACAGGGCCGGGTTGTAACGCACGAACTCACCGTAGCGATCCACCATGAAATCGATGATCTGCTGGTTGTCCTTGCCCTCGCCGAGCATGCGGAAGATTTCCTTGCGCAAGTCAGCGGCAATCGGCGCGTTGGAGTCGGCGATGTCCTGGTTCTGGCATTTGGGGCAGCGCAGTTCCTTGGTCAGCTCACGAAACCGATCACGCTCGCCCTCGTTGGCGAATTCATAGGTGTCGATGGCGGCGTGGGCCACGCCGACGAGGCTCAACCCGAGGATGGCGGCGGCTAACCAACGCTTCATGGCTTGGCCTCGTCCACCAGTGCCTGATATTTGGCGGCCAGTTTCTCGCGCCAGGCCTGCTCATCGATCACGCCGACATACTTGTCGCGGATCACGCCCTTGGCGTCGATGAAAAAGGTTTCCGGTGCCCCGTAGACGCCCAGGTTCAGGCCCAAAGAGCCCTCTTCATCACGGATGTCCAATTGATAGGGGTTGTGGAATTCGGTGAGCCACTTCAAGGCATCGGCATTGACGTCCTTGTAGTTCACGCCGTAGATCACCACGCCGTTCTGGGCCAGCTTATTCAGCACCGGATGCTCGACCCGGCAGGAAATGCACCAGGTGCCCCATACGTTGACCAGCGCCGGCTTGCCCAGCAGGTCGGCGCGGGTCAGGGTCTTGTCGCCCTGCACCGACGGCAGGGAAAACTCGGGGAACGGCTTGCCGATCATCGCCGAGGGCAACTCGCTCGGGTTCAGGTAAAGCCCCCGATACAAAAACACCGCCATCAACAGAAACAGTGCCAGCGGCACCAGCATCAACCAACGTTTCATGCAGCGGCTCCCGTCATGCCCAGGGTCTCACGCACCCGGGCCTTCACTTTGACTCGATAACGACGATCCAGCGCCGCCAACACCCCGCCCAGGCCGGTGAGCAAGCCACCGAACCAGATCCAGCGCACGAACGGCTTGACGTGAACCCGCACCGCCCACGCGCCATCACCGAGGGATTCCCCCAGGGCCACGTAGAGGTCGCGGGTGAAACCGGCATCGATCCCGGCTTCGGTCATTACCGAGTTTTGCACGGTGTAGAGGCGTTTCTCCGGGTGCAGCACAGTGATCTCCTGGCCGTCGCGAATGACCCGAACGGTGCCTTTGTCGGACGTGAAGTTCGGGCCCTCGAAATGCTTGGCGCCCTCGAACACGAACTGATAGCCCCCCAGGTCCATGGACTCGCCCGGTGCCAGGCGCAGGTCGCGTTCGGCGCTGTTCTGGCTGGACAAGACCACGCCCAGGGCGCAGACGGCGATGCCCAGGTGGGCGACCTGCATGCCCCAGTAGCTACGGGTCAGGGTCGGCAGGCCCTTGATCAGACCTTTGTGACGGGTCTTGTCGAAGATGTCCCGTACGCCGGCCAGCAACACCCAGGCCGCCAGCACGAATGTCGCCAGCACCGCCCAGTTGAAATCGCCATAGGCGATGCCGGCCACCACGGCCAGTGCGGCAGTACCTAACAACACCGGGGTCAACATGCCCAACAGCCATTTGACTGGCGTGTCTTTCCAGCGCACCAGCACGCCGATCGCCATCACCACCATCAGGATCGCCATCAGCGGAATGAACAGCGCATTGAAGTACGGCGGGCCGACCGACAGCTTGGCGCCGGACAACGCATCGAGCACCAGCGGGTACAGCGTGCCCAGCAGGATCATCGACGCGGCCACCACCAGCACCAGGTTGTTGCCCAGCAGCAGGGTTTCCCGCGACCAGAGGTTGAAGCCGACTTGGCTTTTCACCACCGGCGCACGCAGGGCGAACAAGGTCAGCGAACCGCCAACGACGAATAGCAGGAACATCAGGATGAACACGCCGCGCTCGGGATCCGAGGCGAAGGCATGCACCGATGTGAGCACGCCGGAGCGGACAAGGAAGGTCCCCAGCAAGCTCAGGGAGAACGCCGCGATGGCCAGCAGCACAGTCCAGCTCTTGAACACGCCACGTTTTTCCGTGACCGCCAATGAGTGGATCAGCGCTGTACCGACGAGCCAAGGCATGAAGGAGGCATTCTCCACCGGGTCCCAGAA
Organism: Pseudomonas sp. Q12-87; assembly: GCF_001269755.1. Lineage (NCBI taxonomy): Bacteria > Pseudomonadati > Pseudomonadota > Gammaproteobacteria > Pseudomonadales > Pseudomonadaceae > Pseudomonas > Pseudomonas sp. Q12-87. Next base: position 169,995 of record NZ_LHVI01000024.1, read on the forward strand.
CCACCAGCCGCCCCAGCCGAGTTCGTAATAGGCCCACCACGAACCGAGGGTGATGCCGATGCCGAGGAAGGCCCAGGCGACGATGGTCCAAGGGCGGGACCAGCGAGCCCAGGCGGCGTCGAGACGGCCACCGAGCAACGCGGCGATGGCGAAGGAGAAGGCCACCGAGAAGCCCACGTAGCCCATATAAAGCATCGGCGGGTGGACGATCAGGCCGATGTCCTGCAGCAACGGATTGAGGTCGCGGCCGTCCATCGGCACCTGGGGCAGGATGCGCTCGAATGGGTTGGAGGTGACGATCAGGAACAGCAGGAAACCGGTGCTGATCATGCCCATCACCGCCAGCACCCGGGCCAGCATCACTTGGGGCAATTGTCGGGAAAACACCGAGACCGCAAAGGTCCAGCCGGCGAGGATCAACGCCCAGAGCAGCAGCGAGCCTTCATGGGCACCCCACACTGCGCTGAACTTGTAGTACCAGGGCAAGGCGCTGTTGGAGTTGCTGGCGACGTAGGCCACGGAAAAATCGTCGGTCATGAACGCGTAGGTCAGGCAACCGAAAGCAAACACCATGAACGCGAACTGGCCCCACGCTGCTGGCTGGGCCAGGCTCATCCACAAACGGTCGCCGCGCCAGGCACCGAGCAACGGCACCACGGCTTGTACCAGGGAAAAGCACAAGGCCAGGATCATCGCCAGATGGCCAAGTTCTGGAATAAAAATACCGGTGGTCATCGATCAACCCTCCTTCGCGGGAGCGGGCGCCGACTGGCCGCTGTCTTTCAATGCCTTGGTCACTTCCGGCGGCATGTATTTTTCATCGTGCTTGGCCAGCACTTCATCGGCCACCACCACGCCGTCGGCGTTGAGCTTGCCGAGGGCGACGATGCCCTGTCCTTCGCGAAACAGGTCCGGGAGGATGCCGCGATAGGTGATGGTCACGGTCTTGCTGAAATCGGTGACGTTGAATTTCACGTCCAGCGAATCCCCGGAGCGCACCAGGGAGCCCTTCTCCACCATGCCGCCCGCGCGGATACGCGTGTCCTTGGGGGCTTCGCCATTGGCGATCTGGGTCGGGGTGTAGAACAGGTTGATGTTCTGCTGCAGGGCGCTCAAGGCCAAGCCGACCGCGGCACCGACACCCACCAGGATCGCCAGGATGATGACAAGACGTTTTTTGCGCAGCGGATTCACTGACCGTTCTCCCGGCGCAGACGACGCGCCTCTTGTTGCAGATACCGCTTGCGGGCCAGGATCGGCACCGCCACGTTGAGGGCCACGACCGCCAGGCAGATGCCGTAGGCTGACCAGACATACAGGCCATGATGGCCCATGGCGAGGAAATCGCCGAATGAAGCGAAACTCATCGAGCGGCCTCCAGGCTGTTTTGTACTTCGGCCTTCACCCAACTGGCGCGGGATTCACGCTTGAGCACTTCCAGGCGCATGCGCAGCAGCAGCACCGCGCCGAAGAAACAATAGAAACCCAGCACCGTGAGCAACAGCGGCAGCCACATTTCGACGGGCATCGCCGGTTTTTCCGTGAGGGTGAAGGTCGCGCCCTGGTGCAGGGTGTTCCACCACTCCACCGAATACTTGATGATCGGGATGTTGATCACCCCGACAATCGCCAGCACCGCACACGCCTTGGCGGCGCTGTCACGATTGCTGATGGCGTTGCCCAACGCAATAAGACCGAAGTACAGGAACAGCAGGATAAGCATCGACGTCAGTCGGGCATCCCAGACCCACCATGAACCCCAGGTCGGCTTGCCCCAGATCGCGCCAGTGACCAGCGCCACCGCCGTCATCCAGGCGCCAATGGGCGCGGCGCATTGCAGGGCGACGTCGGCCAGTTTCATTTTCCACACCAGCCCGACCACGCCGCACACCGCCAGCATCACGTAGATAGACTGGGCCAGCATCGCGGTGGGAACGTGGATATAAATGATGCGAAAGCTGTTGCCTTGCTGGTAATCCGGCGGCGCGAACGCCAGGCCCCAGACCACGCCGGAGCCAATCAGCAGCAGAGCAGCGACGCTCAACCAAGGCAACAACTTGCCGCTGATGCCGTAGAACCACTTGGGTGAGCCGAGCTTATGAAACCAGGTCCAGTTCATTGCTGTTTCCAATCACGGTTGCGGCTCGCCATCACGAACCGCCGGGGTGGCCTTTACTTCAAGGGAAGCGGTCAATTTTTGACCAGGCCTCGTTATTATTCGCCGACGCTGATCTTCAGGCCAGCGGCTATTGCAAAGGGTGTCAGGGTTATCGCCAGGGCGGTCAGGCTCCCGAGCCACAGCAGATAACCGGTCGCCGGCATGCCCTGCAACGCCGCCTGCAAGGCACCGCTGCCCAGGATCAATACCGGGATATACAGCGGCAGGATCAGCAAGGCCAGCAACAGACCGCCACGCTTCAATCCCACCGTCAATGCCGCGCCCACCGCGCCGAGCAAGCTCAGTACCGGCGTGCCCAGCAGCAGCGACACCAGCAGCACTGGCATGCAGGCGGCAGGCAAGCCCAGCATCATCGCCAGCAACGGCGAAAGCAGTACCAGCGCCAGGCCGGAAAAAACCCAGTGTGCCAGTACCTTGGCTAAAACCAGAAGGGCCAGGGGGTGCGACGAAAGGACCCACTGCTCCAGGGAACCGTCTTCGAAATCACTGCGGAAAAGCCCGTCCAGCGAGAGCAGGACCGACAAAAGCGCTGCCACCCAGACCAGTCCTGGAGACAAGGTTTGCAACAATTGAGTCTCCGGGCCGACCGCCAATGGGAACAGTGCGATAACGATCGCAAAGAACACCAAGGGGTTGGCCAGTTCCGCCGGACGACGGAACAGCAGGCGCGCCTCGCGGGCCAGTAACAAGCCAAACACACTCATAAGGCCCGGGTTCCCAGATCGATGCTGCGATAGCCGGATGGCATCCGCGACAAGGTGTGGTGAGTGGTCAAGAGCACCATGCCGCCCGTTTCGCAGTGCCGCGCCAAGTGCTCCTCCAACTGCGCCACGCCCTGTTTATCCAGGGCGGTGAAAGGCTCGTCGAGAATCCACAGCGGCGGGCTGTCCAGGTACAGACGGGCCAGCGCCACGCGGCGCTGCTGGCCGGCGGAAAGGGTGTGGCACGGCACGTCTTCGAAACCGCGCAATCCGACCATCGCCAACGCCTGCCAGATGGCTTCGCGGCCGACCGGCCGGTGCAGCGCGCAGAGCCAGCTGAGGTTTTCCTCGGGCGTCAGCAGGTCCTTGATCCCTGCGGCGTGGCCAATCCAGAGCAGGTTGCGCGCCAATTCGCTGCGCTGGTCCTGCAAGGGCTGGCCATTGAGCAATACCTGGCCGGCGGTCGGTTGCATCAACCCGGCCAACAGGCGCAACAGGCTGGTCTTGCCGCTGCCGTTGGGGCCACTGACTTGCACCATATCGCCTTGGGAGAGTCTCAATTCGAGATTTTCGAAAAGCAGCCGCAAGTCTCGCTCACAGGCGAGGCCGACGGTTTGCAAAAGAGGACTGGTCAAGGGATCGAGGGCCTTATACGGTTCAAGTCGGCGGTGCAGCAGCCGTTAAAGAGATGCAGCATAGATGCATTGACGGCCTGTTCCACAGAGCTGCGTCAAACAATTGCATGGTTTTCGCCACTGCCTGAAAGACGGGCGGCATTATACATGTCATGCCCTACTCTATTGAGGGCTATTTTCCCAGGGTAAGACTGCAGATGACAGGCGACATGAACATCCTGCCGCTGCCTCAGGCCACGGCAACGACGCGTATGCCGGCGGTCAGTGGCGAGCTGCTCAAGCTGCTGACGCCGGCCGAAGGCCTGATCGGCTCCGGCCAGACCGCCCAGGCCGAAGTGCTGTCGCTCAAGCAGGCCGACCAGACTTTCCAGCTGCTGCTCAAGGTCACCCTGGAGAGCGGCCGCCAGACCACGGTGCAAGCCACCAGCACCCAACCGCTGCCGCAGGGCACCAGCCTGGCCGTGACCCAACCGTCCGCCAGCAACCTGGCGATCGCGGTGCAGCAGGCCGTCGCTTCCAGTGTCGCCACCCTGACCCGCATCGACACAGCGCAATTGCCGGTCGGCACCTTGTTGCAAGGCAAGGTGCTCACCAGCCAGCCATTGCCTCAATTACCCGGGCAACCGGCGGTGTATCGGTCATTGGTGAGCCTGCTCAATACCGCCCAGGCCGGCGCGACCCTGGACATCGACAGCCCCCAGCCATTGCGCATCGGCACGCTGTTGAGCGCCCAGGTGCAGGATGCCCAGACGCTCAAGTTCGTGCCCTTGAGCAACCGCCAGGAACAATTGGCAGTGAGCCAGCAACTGGTCAACCAAGTGAGCCGCCAGGGCTCGCTGGACAGCCTGATCACCGTATTGCAGAACCTGCCTACCACCGACGACACCGGCACCGAACTGCGCGCTGCGGTCACACGACTGCTGGCCGGCCTGCCGGATATCCAGCAATTGAGCACGCCCAAGGGACTGGCCCAAGCCATGATCGCCAGCGGCGCGTTTCTGGAAAGCAAATTACTGGCTGGACAGCCGCCAAGCCTGGCACCGGACATGAAAGGCGACCTGCTGAAATTGATCGCGCAGTTGACCCCGGCCCCGCCTGCTTCCACCAACCTCACTGCAATCATCGCCGCCAATACAATGGCCCAGGTGTTGCCCAGTTTCGTGCGCAGCGCCTTGGGAATGCTCGGCCAGGTCAGCGCCAAGCCGCAACCCACCAGCTTCCCCCTGCCCTCGCGTCAATTGAAGGAGCAGGACGAGGAAGGCGATTTGCAGCATCTGCTGCGCCTGGCCGCCGCCGCCGTATCGCGCTTGCAAAGTCATCAACTGTCGAGCCTGGAGCAGACCGGCCTGACTGACGACGGTCGGCTGATGAGCACTTGGCAATTGGAAATCCCGATGCGCAACCTGCAGGACATCGTGCCTTTGCAGGTCAAGTTCCAGCGCGAGGAAACGCCGCCCAGAGAGCAGCAGCCAAACGAGCGCCGGGAAGAACGCGAAACGAAACAGCAACTCTGGCGCGTCGAGCTGGCGTTCGACATGGAACCGCTTGGGCCGTTGCAGGTTCAGGTCCAGCTACTGAGCGGCAGCCTGTCGAGCCAGTTATGGGCACAACGGCCATATACCGCGAGCCTGATCGAAAGCAACCTGACCGCACTGCGCGAGCGCCTCGTGACGTGCGGCCTGAACGTTGGCGACCTGGATTGCCACCTCGGCACTCCGCCGCAAGGCCCCAAGACTCGCCTGGAACAACGCTGGGTGGATGAAACCGCATGACGACCCATACCGAACCCCGCCAGGCCATCGCCCTCAAGTACGACGGCCACCATGCCCCGACGCTCACCGCCAAGGGCGACGAAGCCCTGGCCGAGGAAATCCTGCGGATCGCCCGGGACAGCGAAGTACCGATTTATGAAAATGCCGAGTTGGTGAAATTGCTGGCTCGCATGGAACTGGGCGATAGCATCCCGGAAGAGCTGTACCGCACAATCGCCGAGATCATCGCGTTTGCCTGGAACCTGAAGGGCAAATTCCCCCAGGGTCATGACCCGAATGCGCCGAGCGTTGAGAAAGACGTGACCGAGCGTGGGGATGATTACTGACTACGGCAACGTTGCTCCTGTGGCTAGGGAGCTTGCTCCCGTTCGGTTGCGCAGCAGCCGCAGAAAGAGGGGCCGCTTCGCGGCCCAGCGGGAGCGGGCTCCCTCGCCACGCACTTAGCCGCCCTTGTGCAACTTGCTCATCAATTCCGCTTCGGCCTGGGTCAAGCCACAGGCCTGGGTCAGTTCGTCGACGCTGGCGCCCATGCCCACCAGGCGGGCTGCCTGGGCGAAGGACAGGCTGGAGGGGTCGCGCTGTTCCAGTTGGGCGAGTTTGTCGGGCAACGGCGCGACCACGGCACGCAGCTCATGGAGTGCTTCGCCCATGCGCACGGTGCCGTTCTGGTAATCGTCGACGCGCTTGGCCAGGTCCTTGATGCGCTGATCGCGCAGCGCATCGCCCTGGGCCTGCTGAGCGGCTATTTGACGCTGGCCGCGTATGTACGCCAAAAACATCGCCAGCGTGCCTGCCCAGAAAAGGAACAGGACAATGACTGCAACCTCAAGAATCAAATCAGATACTCTCCAGTTCCGACCACTCTTCTTCGCTCATCATTTTTTCAAGCTCGACCAGGATCAGCAACTCGTTGTTCTTGTTGCAAACGCCCTGGATGAACTTGGCCGATTCCTCGTTACCGACGTTAGGCGCGGTTTCGATTTCCGACTGACGCAAGTAAACCACTTCGGCGACGCTGTCGACGAGGATACCGACCACTTGCTTGTCCGCCTCGATGATCACGATACGGGTGTTGTCGTTGACCTCGGTAGAGCTCAGGCCGAAACGCTGGCGAGTATCGATCACCGTTACCACGTTGCCACGCAGGTTGATGATGCCCAGCACATAGCTTGGTGCACCTGGAACCGGGGCGATCTCGGTATAGCGCAGCACTTCCTGTACGCGCATCACATTGATGCCGTAGGTTTCGTTATCGAGCTTGAAGGTTACCCATTGCAAAATCGGATCTTCGGAACCCTTGAGAGACGACGCCTTATCATTCATACCCTGACCCCTCGAAAAACCGCCTGTGGCGGCGTGTGTTCTGTCCGGCGACTGTGCGCCACCGGTTGTCTTATTTCGGTTTCTGGACCGGCTTGGTGCCGCCCAGGTGTTTTGCCCCGCCGCTGGCGATCAACTCGGCCAACTCGGAAACGTCCAGCAAGGCGCACATGTGTTCGATCACCGTACCGGCCAACCATGGCCGCTGCCCTCGATGGCTGCGCCACTTGATCTCGTTCGGGTCCAGGCGCAGCGAGCGGCTGACCTGATGCACCGCTAGCCCCCACTCGTAACCCTGTACCGAAATCACGTATTGCAGGCCCTGGCGAAAATCATCGCGATAACGGTCCGGCATCACCCATCGCGCGGTATCCAGCACCTTCAGGTTGCCGGCCTGGCTCGGCAGGATTCCGAGGAACCATTCCGGCTGGCCGAACAACGGCGTCAGTTCTTGCCCGGCCAGGGAATAAATCGATCCCAGGCATACCAGCGGCACCGCCAGGGTCAACCCGGCCACATCGAACAACAGGCACTCGAACGGCTCGGCGGCCCAGGCCGGACGGTCATCGCCCGGCACCGGCGGCGGCGGAGTGCTCGGCGGCAGGTGGATTTCCACCACCGGCGTCACCAGCCCCTGCAGTAACGGTGCAACGGTCGAGACCGGCGCCAGGATCGGCGCTGGCGCGTCCATTACCGCCACTGGCGGCTTGACGAACGCTGCCTCGACCGCCGCGGTCAACACAGTCACCTGCGCGTCACGGGCCTGCTCTTCGAGCACGGCGGCTTGAAATTCATCCAACTCACCCGGGGCCTGAACGGTTTCGGGCAATGCCTCGATCACGCTCGGCTCAGGTGGCAATTCTTCGGTCGCTTCCTGCAACAGCCCGTCCAGATAGGACTGCAGGGCCATTTGCGGACGCGAGGTCGTCTTTATCGGCCGGTTCATGGGAACAGTGCGCCACTTGAAAAGGTTATCGGCATGAATGCGCCAGGACTTGAGCGCTCGCAAGCGAACGCGATGCCTGTGGAGAGCCTGGTCACCTTAAGCCACCTGCTGGGGAACGAGTTGTTGGGCCAGCAGGTGCTTGAGCAGCGCGCGGTAGGCCAGCACACCACGGCTCTTGCCATCAAATTGTGAAGGGGTCACGCCGGCACGACTGGCATCGCGCAGGCGGGTATCGACCGGTATGTAGCCCTGCCAGATGTCGTCCGGGTACATGTCCCGCAATACGCGCAGGGTCCCCAGGGACGCCTGGGTGCGGCGGTCGAACAGGGTCGGCACGATATTGAAGGCCAGGGTTTGCTTGCGCGAACGGTTGACCATCGCCAGGGTATTGACCATGCGCTCCAGGCCTTTCACCGCCAAGTGTTCGGTCTGCACCGGAATCACCAATTGCTGGCTGGCTGCCAGGGCGTTGACCATGAGCAGCCCCAGCAGCGGCGGGCTGTCGATAATCGCGTAATCGAAATCCTGCCACAGTTGTGCCAGAGTCTTGGCGATCACCAAGCCGAGGCCGCTCTGTCCTGGCGACTGACGCTCCAGGGTGGCCAGGGCGGTGCTCGACGGCAGCAGGGAAATCCGCTCGTCGCTGGTGGACAGCAGCAATTGCCCCGGCAAGCCTTCGGGCACGGTGCCCTTATGCAGGAACAGGTCGTAATTGCTGTGTTCCAGGGTATCGGGATCGTAGCCAAAGTAACTGGTCATGGAGCCGTGGGGGTCCAGATCGACGATGACCACGCGCTTGCCCGCCTCGGCCAGCAATCCGGCTAAAGCGATGGAAGATGTGGTTTTGCCCACACCACCTTTTTGATTGGCGACTGCCCAGACTCTCATTCGGATCGTTCCTCCCGGCCGAAACAGGCTCGACCGAGAAATAGCTCGGTTATAAAGCGGGTGACGGAGAATTGACGGCACTCTGTCTTCCCGGCGACTTGACCGGGGCCGGTGCAGTTTGTGTGCCAGCACGCTTCAATGCCGCATCGGGTTTTGCATTGGCCGTACCGGTACCCGTCAGGCTGCGGCGGACGTCGAGGTTGCGCGACACCACCAGCACCACTCGCCGGTTGCGCGCGCGCCCCTCGACCGTAGCGTTGTTGGCCACCGGCTGGAACTCGCCATAGCCTACCGAGGCCAGGCGACCGGGGTTCACGCCCTGCATGGCGAGCATGCGGACGATGCTCGCCGAACGGGCCGAAGACAGCTCCCAGTTGGTCGGATACTGCGCGGTACGGATCGGCTGGTCGTCGGTAAAGCCTTCGACATGGATCGGGTTGTCGAATGGCTTCAGGATCGCCGCCACTTTGTCGACGATGTTGAAGGCCAGGTCGCTGGGCATGGCGTCACCACTGCCGAACAACAGGCTGGAATTGAGTTCGATCTCGACCCACAGTTCGTTGCCGCGTACCGTCATCTGGTTGGAGCTGATCAGGTCACCGAACGCGGCGCTGATGTCATCGGCAATGCTTTTCAACGGATCGCTGCCGCCGGCGATACCGGCATCGACCTGATCGGTGTCCTTGACCAGCGGCTTGGCCGGGGTCGTGCTCTTGGGCCGCTCATCGCCGATGGGAATGGGCTTGAGGGCATGATCGGAGTCGGTGAAGACGCCGATCAGCGCCTCGGAAATAACCTTGTACTTGCCTTCGTTGACCGACGAGATCGAATACATGACCACGAAAAAGGCAAACAGCAGCGTGATGAAGTCGGCGTAGGAAACCAGCCAACGTTCATGATTGACGTGTTCTTCAGTGTGCCTGCGACGTGCCATGTGCCATCTCCCCCATCAGTCCATGAAGCCCTGGAGCTTCAACTCAATGGAACGCGGGTTCTCGCCTTCGGCGATCGACAGGATCCCCTCCAGCAGCATTTCGCGATAGCGCGACTGGCGCAACGCGATGGACTTGAGCTTGGCGGCAATCGGCAGCAGCACCAGGTTGGCACTTGCCACACCATAGATCGTGGCCACGAACGCAACCGCGATGCCGCTGCCCAGTTGCGACGGATCGGCCAGGTTGCCCATGACATGGATCAGGCCCATCACCGCACCGATGATGCCGATGGTCGGCGCGTAGCCGCCCATGCTTTCGAATACCTTGGCCGCTTCGATGTCACGGCTCTCCTGGGTGTAGAAATCCACCTCCAGGATGCTGCGGATGGCTTCCGGCTCGGCGCCGTCCACCAGCAATTGCAGGCCTTTGCGCGAGTAATTGTCGGGTTCGGCATCGGCCACCCCTTCCAGGCCCAGCAAGCCTTCCTTGCGAGCGGTCAGGCTCCAGTTCACGACCCGATCGATACCGCCGGCCAGGTCGACCCGCGGCGGGAACAGGATCCAGATCAGCACCTGCATGGCGCGCTTGAACGCGCTCATCGGCGACTGCAGCAATGCAGCGCCGACGGTGCCACCGAGCACGATCAAGGCGGCCGGGCCGTTAGCCAACGCCCCCAGGTGACCGCCTTCCAGGTAGTTGCCGCCAATGATGGCGACGAACGCCATGATGATGCCAATCAGGCTGAGCACATCCATTACAGGCACGCCTCGACCAGGTGCCTGCCGATATCGTCCAACCCGTACACCGCGTCGGCAAGATCCGCTTTCACGATAGCCATCGGCATGCCGTAGATCACGCAGCTGGCTTCATCCTGGGCCCAGATCGCGCTGCCGCCCTGCTTGAGCAGGCGCGCGCCTTCGCGACCGTCGGCGCCCATGCCGGTGAGCACCACCGCCAGAACCTTGTCGCCGTAGGACTTGGCGGCGGAACCGAAAGTGATGTCCACACAAGGCTTGTAGTTCAGGCGCTCGTCACCCGGCAGGATTTTCACCGCGCCGCGGCCGTCGACCATCATCTGCTTGCCACCCGGCGCCAACAACGCCAGGCCCGGTCGCAGGATGTCGCCATCCTCGGCTTCCTTGACGCTGATGTTGCACAGCTTGTCCAGCCGCTCCGCGAACGCCTTGGTAAACGCCGCCGGCATGTGCTGGATCAGCACGATGGGGGCCGGGAAATTGGCCGGCAATTGGGTCAGGACCCGTTGCAGCGCCACCGGGCCACCCGTGGACGTACCGATGGCAACCAGCTTGTAGGCCTTGCGCTTGGGTGCCGGTGACGACGTGCTGGCGGGTGCCGGCGCCGGGCGAGCAGGCGCGGGGGCCGGAGCGCTGCGCACCGGTGCCGGATTGAAGCTGCTCGAGGAAACCGGGGTCGATACAGGGCTTGGCGCTGCAGCAGGTGCAGGCGTCGGTGCGCTGTAGGCGGAGACACGCCGGTTGCTGCGGGAAATGCTATGGACCTTTTCGCACAACAATTGCCGGACCTTGTCCGGATTGCGGGAAATGTCCTCAAAATTCTTCGGCAGGAAATCCACCGCCCCGGCGTCCAGCGCATCGAGGGTCACCCGGGCGCCTTCATGGGTCAGGGAGGAGAACATCAATACGGGGGTCGGGCAGCGCTGCATGATATGTCGCACTGCCGTGATGCCATCCATCATCGGCATCTCGTAGTCCATGGTGATCACGTCTGGCTTGAGGGCCAGCGCCTGATCGATCGCCTCTTTGCCGTTGGTCGCCGTACCGACGACCTGAATCGTTGTGTCAGCCGAAAGAATTTCCGAGACGCGGCGGCGGAAGAACCCCGAATCATCCACCACCAGGACTTTAACTACCATAAACACTCCGTTAGACGAGGCGCGGCTCTGGGCCACGCCTGTCTTGAATCAAATACGCCGTGCGGCGTAGCGCTTGAGCATGCTTGGCACATCGAGAATCAACGCGATGCGGCCGTCGCCGGTGATGGTGGCGCCGGACATGCCCGGGGTGCCTTGGAGCATCTTGCCCAACGGCTTGATGACCACTTCTTCCTGGCCCACCAACTGGTCGACGACAAAGCCGATCCGCTGGGTGCCCACCGAAAGGATCACCACATGGCCTTCGCCCTGTTCCACGTGAGCCGCAGAGCTGACCAGCCAGCGCTTGAGGTAGAACAACGGCAGTGCCTTGTCCCGCACGATCACCACTTCCTGGCCGTCCACCACGTTGGTGCGCGACAGGTCGAGGTGGAAAATCTCGTTGACGTTGACTAGCGGGAAGGCGAACGCCTGGTTGCCCAGCATCACCATCAGGGTTGGCATGATCGCCAGGGTCAGCGGGACCTTGATGACGATCTTCGAGCCCTTGCCCTTGGTCGAGTAGATGTTGATGGTGCCATTGAGCTGGGCGATCTTGGTTTTCACCACGTCCATGCCCACGCCACGTCCGGAGACGTCGGAAATTTCGGTCTTGGTCGAGAAGCCTGGTGCGAAGATCAGGTTAAAGCAATCCGACTCGCTGAGCCGGTCCGCCGCGTCCTTGTCCATCAGGCCTTTCTTCACGGCGATACCGCGCAGGACATCAGCGTCCATGCCCTTGCCGTCATCGGAGATGGACAACAGGATGTGGTCGCCTTCCTGTTCAGCCGACAGGATGACCTTGCCGCTGCGGGGCTTGCCCATCGCTTCGCGGTCAGCCGGCTCTTCGATACCGTGGTCGACCGAGTTGCGCACCAAGTGGACCAATGGGTCGGCCAGGGCCTCGACAAGGTTCTTGTCCAGGTCGGTCTCTTCGCCCACCAGTTCCAGATTGATTTCTTTCTTGAGCTGGCGAGCCAGGTCACGAACCAGGCGCGGGAAGCGCCCGAAGACTTTCTTGATCGGCTGCATCCGCGTCTTCATGACGGCGGTCTGCAGGTCGGCCGTGACCACGTCGAGGTTCGACACGGCCTTGGACATGGCTTCGTCCTGGCTGTTGAGGCCCAGGCGAACCAGGCGGTTACGCACCAGCACCAGTTCGCCGACCATGTTCATGATCTCGTCCAGGCGCGCAGTGTCGACCCGCACAGTGGTCTCGGCTTCGCTGGCGGGTTTTTCCGCCGGCGCAGCCGCAGGGGCACGGGCCGGCGCCGGGGCAGCTGCAGCGGCAGGCTTGGGGGCCTCGGCTTTCGGCTCCGGTGCCTTGGCGGCGGGTTTAGGCGCTGCCTTGGCCGCGGGTGCGACGGTGGCGGCGGGCGCAACAGAAGCCGTACCGACTTCGCTGAACTTGCCTTTGCCGTGCAGCTCGTCGAGCAGCGACTCGAATTCGTGGTCGCTGATCAGGTCGCTGCCGGCCGCAGCAGCGGCAGGCTTGGCCGGAGTCGGCGCGGAAGCGATGGCCGAATCCAGCGCGTCAACGGCAAAGGTGCCCTTGCCGTGCAACTGATCGAGCAGCGCTTCGAATTCATCATCGGTGATGTCGGAGTTGTCGCCGGCCGCTTTCGGCGCGGCTGGGGTCGCCGGGGCTGCCGCAGGAACGACGGCATCGACCGCGAACTGGCCCTTGCCATGCAACTGATCGAGCAGTGACTCGAACTCAGCGTCGGTGATTTCATCGCTGCCAGCAGCAGAGGCCGCCGGCGCAGCAGGGGCGACAGGAGCGGCTGGTGCCTCGGCCTCGGCCTTGACGGCGTTCAGCGAGTCCAGCAGTTGTTCGAATTCATTATCGGTGATGTCACCCGATGCTTCGGCGACCGGTTCTTCAACGATCGTCTCGACCACCGGTGCGGCGTCAGCCGATTGCGGCTCGGCCAGGCGCGACAGCGCGGCAAGCAACTCAGGGGTGGCCGGGGTAATCGGCGAGCGCTCACGCACTTCGCTGAACATGCTGTTGACCGCATCCAGCGCTTCAAGCACCACGTCCATCAATTCCGAATCGACGCGTCGCTCACCCTTGCGCAGGATGTCGAACACGTTTTCGGCAATGTGGCAGCACTCCACCAGCTCATTGAGCTGGAGGAAGCCGGCGCCTCCTTTTACAGTGTGGAAACCGCGAAAAATTGCATTGAGCAGATCTGCATCATCCGGTCGGCTTTCCAGCTCGACCAGTTGCTCAGACAGTTGCTCTAGAATCTCGCCGGCCTCAACCAGGAAATCCTGAAGGATCTCTTCATCGGCGCCGAAGCTCATTAGTGGCTGCTCCTAAAACAGGGCTAAAACTCAGAATCCAAGGCTGGACAGCAAATCGTCCACATCGTCCTGACCGGACATAACGTCTTCTCTTTTATCGGCATGAATCTGCGGACCTTCACCCTGAGAGAGATGTTTTTGTGGATCTTTTTCAGCAAGTATCGCTTCACGGTCGTGTTCGATGCCTGCAAAGCGGTCGACCTGGCTGGCCATCAACACCAGTTTGAGCAGATTGCTTTCCACTTCGGTGACCAGTTGGGTCACACGCTTGATTACCTGGCCTGTCAGGTCCTGATAGTCCTGGGCCAGCAGAATGTCATTGAGGTTGCTCGCCACCGCACGGTTCTCGGTGCTGCTGCGCGTCAGGAAACCGTCGACTCGACGGGCCAGTTCGCGAAACTCCTCGGCACCCACTTCGCGGCGCATGAAGCGGCCCCAGTCGGTGCTCAGGGCCTGGGCTTCTTCGCTCAGTCCATTGACCAACGGGGTAGCGCTTTCCACCAGGTCCATGGTGCGGTTGGCCGCGGCCTCGGTGAGCTTGACCACATAACCCAGGCGCTCGGTGGCGTCAGTGATCTGCGAGACTTCCTCGGCCTGCGGCATGTGCGGGTCGATCTGGAAATTGACGATCGCACTGTGCAGTTCACGGGTGAGCTTGCCGACTTCCTGGTACAGACCACGATCGCGGGTCTGGTTGAGCTCATGAATCATTTGAACCGCATCACCGAAGCGGCCCTTTTCAAGGCTGTCGACCAGTTCGCGGGCATGTTTTTTCAGGGTCGATTCGAAATCGCCCATTGAAGATTCGTTATCCATAGCTCCCCCGTGGCGCCGTTAACCGATGCGTTCAAAGATTTTTTCGATCTTCTCTTTCAACGCCTGGGCCGTGAAGGGTTTGACCACGTAGCCGTTCACACCGGCCTGGGCCGCTTCGATGATCTGCTCGCGCTTGGCTTCGGCGGTGACCATCAGCACCGGGAGGTGCTTGAGTTTTTCATCGGCGCGCACGTGGCGCAGCAAGTCGATACCGGTCATGCCGGGCATGTTCCAGTCAGTCACCAGAAAGTCGATGCTCCCGCTGTTGAGGACCGGGATGGCAGTAGTGCCATCGTCGGCCTCGACCGTGTTGGTGAACCCAAGGTCACGCAACAGGTTCTTAATGATCCGCCGCATCGTTGAGAAGTCATCAACGATGAGGATTTTCATGTTCTTGTCCAATTCGACCTCCAAGCAGTCTTAAACGCGTCCAGCACCTGAACGCGCCATTTCAATCAATCCGGCACAACACTCGACAACGGTACGGAGCACAACGAATGACGACTGGTACGGCGCACGCCATACCTGTCTTGCCATGTCTCCACACTGCCTGTCAGCGCGCTCGCCACTCCCCCAAACGCCCCCGCAAACGGGCCGCGCACTGGCTGTGTAACTGGCTGACCCGCGATTCGCTGACCCCCAGGACTTCACCGATTTCCTTGAGGTTCAGCTCTTCGTCGTAGTACAGCGCCAAGACCAGTCGCTCACGCTCCGGCAAATTGGCAATCGCATCCGCCAGCGCGCTCTGGAAACGCTCATCTTCCAGGTCACGCGACGGCTCCATGTGAGCACTCGCGCCGTCCTCGTGCAGTCCTTCGTGTTCGCCGTCCTGCAACAGGTCGTCGAAACTGAACAGGCGACTGCCCAAGGTATCGTTCAAAATCCCGTAATAATCATCGAGACTTAACTGGAGTTCGGCCGCAACCTCGTGATCTTTAGCGTCACGCCCGGTTTTAGCTTCAATTGCACGAATGGCATCACTGACCATGCGGGTATTGCGATGCACCGAACGCGGTGCCCAATCACCCTTGCGGACTTCATCGAGCATTGCGCCGCGAATGCGGATACCGGCATAGGTCTCGAAACTGGCACCCTTGCTCGCGTCATATTTGTTCGACACTTCAAGCAAACCGATCATGCCCGCCTGGATCAAGTCCTCGACCTGGACACTGGCCGGCAACCGGGCCAGCAAGTGATAGGCGATGCGCTTGACCAGGGGCGCGTAACGCTCGATCAGTTCGTATTGGGCGTCCCGTGCCGATTTCTTGTAGAGATGGTTGTAACCGCTGGCTGTCATAACACGGGCCCTGCTGTTTGTTGCACGAGACGCTCGACGAAAAATTCCAGATGCCCGCGTGGGTTGGCCGGCAGTGGCCAGGTATCGACCTTCTGGGCGATTGCCTTGAACGCCAGCGCGCATTTGGAACGTGGAAAGGCTTCATAGACGGCACGTTGCTTCTGGACAGCCTTACGTACGCTTTCGTCGTAAGGCACGGCGCCGACGTATTGTAGGGCGACGTCCAGGAAGCGATCCGTGACCTTTGTCAACTTGGCGAACAGGTTGCGTCCTTCCTGAGGGCTCTGGGCCATGTTGGCCAGGACACGGAAGCGGTTCATGCCGTAGTCGCGGTTCAATAACTTGATCAGGGCATAGGCGTCGGTGATGGACGTCGGCTCGTCGCAGACCACCAGCAATACCTCCTGGGCGGCGCGGACGAAACTGACGACCGAGTCGCCGATGCCGGCTGCGGTGTCGATCACCAGCACATCGAGGTTGTCCCCGATGTCGCTGAAGGCCTGGATCAGGCCCGCGTGCTGGGCCGGGGTCAGGTGAACCATGCTCTGGGTGCCGGAGGCTGCCGGCACGATGCGAATCCCGCCGGGCCCTTGCAAGAGCACATCGCGAAGTTCGCAACGGCCTTCGATGACGTCCGCCAGGGTGCGCTTGGGTGTGAGCCCCAGCAGCACGTCGACGTTCGCCAGGCCCAGGTCGGCGTCCAGCAGCATGACCCGTCGGCCAAGCTCTGCCAGAGCCAGGGACAAGTTCACTGACACGTTAGTCTTCCCGACGCCACCTTTGCCGCCGGTCACCGCGATCACCTGTACGGGATGCATGCTGCCCATGTTCGTTCTTTACCTTGTCTTACTTAGACGGAGGCCACATTACTGGCTGCGCGTTCACATACGGAACAATGCATGGCAGACCATCGATGTAGGTACAAAAAATATTCATGATTACCTCAGCCGACCTGCTTGGTCGGGCTGTGGTAGATATCAGCGAACATGTCAGCCATGGCTTCTTCGCTGGGTTCTTCCTGCATTTGCACACTCACGGCACGGCTGACCAGTTGATGACGGCGCGGCAGATGCAAATCATCCGGGATCCGCGGCCCGTCGGTCAGGTAAGCCACCGGCAGTTCATGGCCGATCGCCAGGCTCAACACCTCGCCCAGGCTTGCCGTTTCATCCAGCTTAGTCAGGATGCAGCCGGCCAGCCCGCAGCGCTTGTAGCTGTGGTATGCGGCGGTTAGAACCTGTTTCTGGCTGGTGGTTGCCAACACGAGATAATTTTTCGACTTGATACCACGCCCGGCCAGGCTTTCAAGCTGCATGCGCAGGGCCGGATCGCTGGCTTGCAGGCCGGCGGTATCGATCAGCACGACGCGCTTGCGCAGCAATGGCTCCAGCGCCTGGGCCAGGGATTGGCCCGGATCCACATGGGTCACCGACACATTGAGGATCCGGCCCAGGGTCTTGAGTTGCTCCTGGGCACCGATGCGGAAACTGTCCATGCTCACCAGGGCGATGCTCTGGGCGCCGTACTTGAGAACATAACGGGCGGCGAGCTTGGCCAAGGTGGTGGTCTTGCCCATGCCGGCAGGACCGACCATGGCAATCACACCGCCCTCTTCCAGCGGCTCGACTTCCGGTGTGGCAATCATGCGTGCCAGGTGCGCCAGCAACATGCGCCAGGCCTGGCGAGGCTCTTCGATGCCGTTGATCAGCGCCAGCAGGTCCCGGGACAACGGGCCGGACAGGCCGATGCGTTGCAGGCGACGCCACAGGTTGGCCTGGGCCGGACGGCTGCCTTGCAGCTGGTTCCAGGCCAGGGAGCCCAATTGAACTTCCATCAGTTCACGCAGGCTGTTGAGTTCGAAGCGCATCGAGTCCAGGGCACGCGGGTCGACACCACGGGCTGGCGCGGCCTGGGCCGGTGCAGCGCGACGCGGTTCGGCCGGGGCCGGTTCGATGAGTGGTTCAGCTGCGGTCAGCGGCAGGCCGGCGGTGAGCGGCTGGCCAGCGAACAATTGACGATTGGTGCCGGCAGCCTCGCCTTCACTGCTGCGCAGGCTCAATTCGGCCTGGGCGCTGGCGATGCGCGACTGGGTCTTGCGCAGCTCGTCCTCGAGTTCCATGTTCGGAACCCGCGGGGCCAGCGCCGACAATTTGTAATCCAGAGCCGCCGTCAGCTCGACACCGCCAGCGATCCGGCGATTGCCGATGATGGCTGCTTCAGCGCCCAGCTCGTCACGAACCAGCTTCATGGCCTGACGCATATCGGCGGCGAAAAAACGCTTCACTTGCATAAACCACTACCTCAGCCGTTGGGCCCTACTGTCGCAACGATGGTCACTTGCTTGTTGTCCGGTATTTCCTGGTACGCCAGCACGTGCAGCCCCGGGACCGCGAGGCGCCCGAATCGCGAGAGCATCGCGCGAATCGGACCGGCCACCAGCAGGATCACCGGTTGGCCTTGCATCTCTTGCCGTTGGGCTGCGTCGATCAGCGAACGCTGCAGCTTCTCGGCCATGCTTGGCTCCAGCAGGACACCCTCTTCCGAGCCTTGTCCTGCCTTCTGAAGACTATTGAGCAATATCTGTTCCAACCTTGGTTCCAGAGTGATCACAGGCAGCTCGGACTCAGTGCCTACAATGCTTTGGACGATTGCGCGGGAGACGCCGACGCGCACCGCCGCCACCATAGCGGCGGTATCTTGACTCTTGGAAGCGTTGTTGGCGATGGCTTCGGCGATGCTGCGGATGTCGCGCACCGGCACTTGCTCGGCCAGCAGCGCCTGAAGAATCTTGAGCAGTTGCGACAGCGAAAGCACACCCGGCACCAATTCTTCGGCCAGTTTCGGCGAGCCCTTGGCCAGTACTTGCAGCAATTGCTGGACTTCTTCGTGGCCAATCAGCTCGCTGGAGTGCTTGTAGAGGATCTGGTTCAAATGGGTTGCCACCACGGTACTGGCGTCCACTACGGTATAGCCGAGGGACTGGGCCTGGGCCCGCTGGCTGATTTCGATCCACACCGCTTCCAGGCCGAAAGCCGGATCCTTGGCGGTGATGCCGTTGAGCGTGCCGTAGACCTGCCCCGGGTTGATCGCCAGCTCGCGGTCCGGGTAGATCTCGGCCTCGGCCAGGATCACCCCCATCAGCGTCAGGCGATAGGCGCTCGGCGCCAGGTCGAGGTTGTCGCGGATATGGACCGTGGGCATCAGGAACCCCAGATCCTGGGACAGCTTCTTGCGCACGCCCTTGATCCGCGCCAGCAACTGGCCGCCCTGGTTGCGGTCGACCAAAGGAATCAGGCGGTAGCCGACTTCCAGGCCAATCATGTCGATCGGCGTCACGTCGTCCCAGCCCAGTTCCTTGGTTTCCATGGCGCGAGCCGGCGAAGGCAACAATTCCTGCTGACGCTTGACCTCTTGCAGGGCCTGGAGCTTCTGCATGTTCTGCTTCTTCCAGAACAGGTAGGCGCCGCCCGCCGCAACGGCGGCCATGGTCAGGAAGGAAACGTGTGGCATGCCCGGCACCAGGCCCATCACCGCCATCAGGCCGGCCGCAACGGCCAGGGCCTTGGGCGAGGCGAACATCTGCCGACCGATCTGCTTGCCCATGTCTTCGGAGCCCGAAGCACGGGTCACCATGATCGCCGCCGCTGTGGATAACAACAGTGATGGCAATTGCGCCACCAAACCGTCACCAATGGTCAGCAAGGCGTAAACCTTGCCAGCATCACCGAACGACATGTTGTGCTGGAAGATACCGACCGCCATGCCACCGATCAGGTTGATGAACAGAATCAGCAGGCCGGCGATGGCGTCACCGCGCACGAACTTACTGGCACCGTCCATGGAACCGTAGAACTCGGCTTCCTGGGCCACTTCCAGGCGTCGCAGCTTGGCCTGGTTCTGATCGATCAGGCCGGCGTTGAGGTCGGCGTCGATCGCCATCTGCTTGCCGGGCATCGCATCGAGGGTGAACCGTGCGCTCACCTCGGAGATCCGCCCGGCGCCCTTGGTCACCACAACGAAGTTGATGATCATCAAAATGGCGAAAACCACGATACCGACCACGTAGTTGCCGCCGATCACCACCTCACCGAAGGCCTGGATGACCTTACCGGCGGCGGCGTGACCGTCCTGGCCGTGGAGCATGACCACACGGGTGGACGCCACGTTCAGCGCCAGGCGCAACAGCGTGGCCACCAGCAGGATGGTCGGGAATACGGCAAAGTCCAGCGGCCGCAAAGCGTAGACGCACACCAGCAGGACGACAATGGACAAGGCGATGTTGAACGTGAAGAACACGTCCAGCAGGAACGGCGGCACCGGCAGCATCATCATGGCAAGCATGACCAGCAGCAACAACGGCACGCCCAGGTTACCCCGACTGAGGTCTACGACGTTGCTGCGCGCGGCGCTGAGTAACTGAGAGCGATCCACCAATAATCCCCGTTCCTGTGAAGCAAACTTTTGACGCCCGGAGGGGGCGCAGACGGGGTATTGCAAGAAGCCTTCCAACTTTGGCCGGAGGCTGAGATAGAGGTCTCAACACCAGGCAAGCCCGCTCCCACAGGGTTTAGCGTTCGCTTCAGGAATCGCGCCGCAGATCCGGCGGAATCGGCAAATCCTTGAGCGGTTCGGGACGCTTGCCCTTGCCGGCGCGGTGCTGGCGGATCTGGTAGACGTAGGCCAATACCTGGGCCACGGCCAGGTACAGGCCACCGGGAATTTCCTGGTCCAGTTCCGTGGAGTAGTAGATCGACCGCGCCAGGGCTGGGGATTCGAGCAGCATCACTTCGTTGGCCACGGCAATTTCGCGGATCTTCAGCGCCAGGAAATCGCTGCCCTTGGCGAGCAATACCGGCGCGTTGCCTTTTTCGGGGTCGTATTTGAGCGCTACGGCATAGTGGGTCGGGTTGGTGATGACCACATCGGCGTCCGGGATAGCCGCCATCATCCGGCGCTGGGAGACCTCGCGCTGCAACTGGCGGATCCGTTGCTTGACCTCTGGCTTGCCCTCCTGGTCCTTGTACTCGTCGCGAATCTCCTGCTTGGTCATCATCAGCTTCTGCTTGCTCTGATAAAGCTGGATCGGCACGTCGATGGCGGCGATCAATATCAAGCCACAGGCCATCCACAGGGTGCTCCAACCCACCAACTGGACGCTGTGGATGATGGCCTGTTCCAGCGGCTCGTGAGCAATACGCAGCAAGTCGTCAATATCGGACTGCAAAACCGTCAACGCCACGAACAGAACCAGGAAAAACTTGCCAAGAGCCTTGAGCAGCTCCATCAAAGCCGTGGTGGAGAACATGCGCTTGATGCCGGCAGCCGGGTTCATCCGACTGAACTTGGGGGCCATGCTTCCGGCGGCGAACAGCCAGCCACCCAGGGAAATCGGACCGACAACAGCAGCCAGCAACAATAAAAGCAACACCGGCTGCACCGCCAGGATCGCGATCTTGCCTGAATGCAGCAGGTATTGCGCCATGGCCCCCGGGGTGAGCAGCACTTCGCGAGGCAGGGAAAAGTTCAGACGCATGATTTCCAGCAGATCCATGGCCAACCCACCGCCATAGATCAACAGACCGCCCGCCCCGGCGAGCATCACCGCCAGGGTATTGAGCTCCTTGGAACGAGCGATCTCGCCCTTCTCACGGGATTCGCGCTTGCGCTTATCCGTGGGGTCTTCTGTCTTGTCCTGGCCACTCTCGCTCTCAGCCATGGTTCAGCGCGCCTGTGCCATGTCGCGTAGCAGCTGCAAGGCCTCGGTGGCCAAGGGCTGATATTGATTGAGGATGTCGCCCATGCTGATCCAGAAAATCACCATGCCCAACACCAGCGTCAGCGGAAAACCGATGGAGAAGATGTTCAACTGCGGAGCCGCCCTGGTCATCACGCCAAAGGCAATGTTGACCACCAGCAACGCCGTGATCGCAGGCAATACCAGCACCATCGCTGCGCCCAAGACCCAGCCGAGCTTGCCGGCGATCTCCCAGAAATGGTTGACCAGCAAGGCACTGCCCACCGGCATGGTGGTGAAGCTCTCGGTGAGGACTTCGAACACCACCAGATGCCCGTTCATGGCGAGAAACAGCAAGGTCACCAGCATTGTCAGGAACTGGCCGATCACCGCGGTATTGACGCCGTTGGTGGGGTCGACCATGGACGCGAAGGCCATGCCCATCTGGACCGAGATGATTTGTCCGGCGACCACGAACGCCTGGAAAAACAGCTGCAGCGAAAAGCCCATCAAGGCACCGATGAGAATTTGCTCGGCCACCAGCATCAATGCACTCAGATCCAGGGCATGGATCTGTGGCATCGGTGGCAGCCCAGGCGCGATAACCACGGTGATTGCCAGGGCGAAATACAGGCGTACGCGCCTCGGTACCAGGGTGGTGCCGAAGACCGGCATGCTCATCAGCACGGCGGTGACGCGAAACAGCGGCAGCACGAACGCCGCCACCCAGGAACTGATCTGGGTGTCCGTCAACGCGAGCATCGACATCGGGTCAGCCGATCAACTGCGGAATACTGCCGTACAACTGCAGGATGTATTCCATGAAAGTTTGCACCAGCCAAGGCCCGGCGACGATCAACGTCACCAGCATGACCAACAGGCGTGGCAGGAAGCTCAGGGTCTGTTCATTGATCTGGGTCGCGGCCTGGAACATTGCCACCAGCAACCCCACCAGCAGGCTGGGGATCACCAGGATGGCGACCATCATGGTGGTCAGCCAGAGCGCTTCGCGAAACAGGTCAACCGCTACTTCAGGCGTCATATCTTGCTACCCGCACAAAAGGCTTAAACACCGCCGAAACTGCCCGCCAGGGTGCCAATGATCAACGCCCAGCCGTCCACCAGCACAAACAGCATGATCTTGAACGGTAAGGAAATGATCAACGGCGATAGCATCATCATCCCCATGGCCATCAACACACTGGCAACCACCAGGTCGATGATCAGGAACGGAATGAAGATCATGAAGCCGATCTGGAACGCGGTTTTCAGCTCGGAGGTCACGAACGCCGGCACCAGGATGGTCAGTGGCGCCTGGTCGGGACTGGCGATGTCGGTACGCTTGGACAGGCGCATGAACAGTTCCAGGTCACTGCTGCGGGTCTGGGCCAGCATGAAATCCTTGATCGGGACCTCAGCCTTGGCTACCGCATCCTGGGCACTGAGCTTTTCCGCCAGATACGGTTGCAGCGCATCCTGGTTCACCCGGTCGAACACCGGGGCCATGATGAACATGGTCAGGAACAGCGCCATGCCGGTGAGGATCTGGTTCGACGGCGTCTGTTGCAAGCCGAGGGCCTGGCGCAGGATCGAAAAGACGATGATGATCCGGGTGAAGCTGGTCATCAGCATGACGAACGCCGGGATGAAACTCAGCGCGGTCATGATCAGCAGGATCTGCAGGCTGACCGAGTATTCCTGAGCACCCTGGGCGTTGGTGCCCAGGGTAATCGCCGGGATCGACAGCGGATCGGCGGCGAACACCAACGGCGCGGCCAGCATCAGGGCCAGCGCCAACAGAATGCGCAACGGCATTACTTTTTATCCTTCTGGTCTTTCCCCAGCAACTCCATGAGGCGCTGGGCAAATTCGGGGCTGGCCTGCTCGGTGGAGGGCACCTGCACCGGCTCCTTGAGCACGTGCAATGCGGTAATCGTGCCCGGGCTCAGGCCCAGCAGAATCTGCTCGTTACCCACTTGCACCAACACCAGCCGATCCCGGGGACCGAGCGCGCGGGAACCGACGATGTCGATGACCTGCCCCTTGCCGGCCGGCCCGGCCTGTTGCACACGCCGCAGCATCCAGGCGAGGAAGAAAATCAACCCCAGCACCAGCAGCAAACCGAGCACCAACTGCGCCAGTTGCCCGGCCACGCCGCTGCCCGTCGCCGGCGCAGCGGCCACACTGGCCACCGGTTCGGCCGCCAGCACACTGAACGGCAGCATCAATGCGGCTGCGAAGAAAGCTTTCACTCAGCGCAACTTCTTGATGCGTTCGCTCGGGCTGATCACGTCCGTCAGGCGAATGCCGAACTTCTCGTTGACCACCACCACTTCGCCATGGGCGATCAGCGTGCCGTTGACCAGCACATCCAGCGGCTCGCCCGCCAGGCGGTCCAGCTCGATCACCGAGCCCTGGTTGAGCTGCAGCAGGTTGCGGATGTTGATGTCGGTACTGCCCACTTCCATTGAAATGGACACCGGGATGTCGAGGATCACATCCAGGTTCGGACCGTCCAGCGTCACCGGCTCATGGCTCTTGGGCACGCTGCCAAACTCTTCCATCGGCAGGCGGTTGGACCCGTGGGCGCCGGTGTCGGCTGCCAGCAAGGCATCGATGTCGGACTGCCCGGCGTCGCCGGTTTCTTCCAGGGCCGCAGCCCACTCGTCGGCCAGCGCCTGGTCATCCTGGGTATTCATATCGTCAGCCATCATTTGTCCTCGGCGGGCAAAAATCAGTTAAAAACGTAAATTCTTCAAACTTAGGAGTACGACACCGCTCAGCGGCGTTCGATCGGCTCGATCACCTGCAACGCCAGGTTGCCTTTGTGAGAGCCCATCTTGACCTTGAAGGCCGGTACGCCATTGGCGCGCATGATCATGTCTTCGGGCATCTCGACGGGGATGATGTCCCCCGGCTGCATGTGCAGGATGTCCCGCAGGCGCAATTGACGACGAGCGACCGTCGCACCGATCGGCACGTCGACATCCAGCACGTCCTGGCGCAGCGCGTTGATCCAGCGCTCGTCCTGGTCGTCGAGGTCCGACTGGAAACCGGCGTCGAGCATTTCACGTACTGGCTCGATCATCGAGTACGGCATGGTCACATGCAGGTCGCCGCCACCGCCATCGAGTTCGATGTGGAAGGTCGAGACCACAATGGCTTCGCTCGGCCCGACGATGTTGGCCATGGCCGGGTTCACTTCCGAGTTGATGTACTCGAAGTTCACTTCCATGATCGCCTGCCAGGCTTCTTTCAGGTCGACGAAAGCCTGCTCCAGCACCATGCGCACTACCCGCAACTCGGTTGGGGTGAATTCACGGCCTTCGATCTTGGCGTGGCGACCATCACCACCAAAAAAGTTGTCCACCAGCTTGAACACCAGCTTGGCGTCAAGGATGAACAGTGCCGTGCCGCGCAACGGTTTGATCTTCACCAGGTTGAGGCTGGTGGGTACGTACAGCGAGTGCACGTATTCACCGAACTTCATCACCTGCACGCCACCAACGGCCACGTCGGCGGAGCGGCGCAGCATGTTGAACATGCTGATGCGGGTGTAGCGGGCGAAACGCTCGTTGATCATTTCCAGGGTCGGCATGCGTCCGCGAACGATGCGATCCTGGCTGGTCAGGTCGTAGCTTTTGACGCTGCCCGGTTCAGCAGCGTTTTCGGTTTGCACCAGGCCGTCGTCGACACCGTGCAATAGCGCGTCGATTTCGTCCTGGGACAACAGGTCCTGCACGGCCATGTCGTGTTCCTACTGCAATACGAAGTTAGTGAAGAGCAACTGTTCGATCACCACTTTGCCCAGCTCTTTCTGAGCCACTTCCTGCACGCTGGCCGTGGCTTTCTGACGCAGCATTTCCTGGCCGACGGGCGTGGCGAGGGTGTCGAAGTTCTGCCCGGAAAACAGCATTACCAGGTTATTGCGGATCAGCGGCATGTGCACTCGCAAGGCCTCCAGGTCGGCCTGGTTACGGCCCACCAAAGTAATGCTGACCTGCATGTAGCGTTGGCGACCGTTCTGCGTGTAGTTGGCCACGAAGGCAGGCGCCATGGGCTCGAAAACCGCCGGCTGCTTGCCCACCGGCGCGGCTTCGGCCGCCGCCGCAGGCTTGCTTTGAGCGCTGTGCATGAAATACCAGGTTGCCCCCACGGACACACCGATGGCCAGGAGCAAGCCCACTACGATCACGATGATCAGCTTGAGCTTGCCTTTGGTTGCAGGGTCTTTTACAGCTGCCGCTTCACTCTTCGCCATGCCAATAATCCGTCACTAATCGGGGTTTTCATTGTTGCTTGGCTAGGCTGGAGCAAGTGTTATGCCAGAAGTGTCAGGAAACGAGGATTAGGGGCCGGCCTGATCTTCAGGGCGCCATAAACCAAATGTGGGAGCGGGCTTGCCCGCGAATGCTGGGTATCAATCAACATCGCATTGACTGAAAAACCGCTTTCGCGAGCAAGCCCGCTCCCACAGGGGACTTCTTTGGATCAAGCGTAATAATCGACCGCGCTGCTGCCGATCACGCTGGTGGTAGCGGTCGCCACTTCAGCGACACTGGCCGGCAGGCCCTCATCCACCGAGTCCACTCGGCCGCCGGAAGATGTGGTGCGACCGGCCTGGGCCTGCTGCTGCGCCTGCTGGCCCGGGTTCTGCGAGCCGCTGGACTGGTCGGACACGCTGACATCGACCTGGCCCATGCCCTGTTGGGCAAAACCGTCGCGAAGGCGATGCAACTGGCCTTCCAGGGCCTCGCGAACGCCGGGATGGGCGCTCATGAAGGAAATCTGGGTCTGCTGGTCTGGAACCATATTCACGCGGATGTCCAAGCGTCCGAGTTCGGCCGGCTGCAGTTGAATATCGGCCGCCTTGAGATTGGCGCTCGACAGGTACATCACGCGGTTGACCACCTCTTCGGTCCAGCCGCCCTGGTTCATGGCGATGGGCTGGTTGACTGGCACCGCATTGGCGGTCTTCGGCGTGGCGGCCTGGGTCAGCGCCGCCAGACGGTTGGCGAAATCGTCAACGCGGGTATCGCTGGAAGCGGCTGTGAGATCCTTGAGCCCCTCGCTGATCAAGCCGCCAAATGCCTTGTCACCGCCCTGGCTGCCTGGCTCGGTACTGTTCTGATCGGCTTGCACAGTGAGCATGCTCGCCATGCCTGCGGCGAAGGTCTGCGCTGACGTCGGCTCACCATCGAGCGACGCTGGGGCCGGTACCTTGGGCTGCGCCTGGCTGGCGGCGGAAACATGGCCGCCCTGCTCCATCGCCAGGCGCAACGCCGGCATGGCGTCGAGCGGGTCGACCGTGGGATCGAAGGCAGGATCGGCCACCGGGGTCGTTATCGGGGCTGCCTGGACCGGCGTAGCGAGCGGAGCCGCCACCGCTGCCGTGACCTGGACTTCAGTGGTGACCGCCACAGGCGCAGGTTCCGGCGCAGCGATAACGACCGGCACGAGCATGTCCGGCAGCAGGGCTGGATCGAGTGTTGGATCGACAGGCGTTTGCTGCGCGATGGGCGTTTCAGTCGAGTCGGCGCTATCGTCACTGGCGGACTTGTCGTCGTCGCTGACCGGTTTGTCCGCAGGCAAGGGATTGCCGCTATCGGCAACCGCCGGTTCCCGGGTGGCAGCGGTTTCATTGTCGTCAGTCTTTTTGACGGTGGTGTCCGGCCCCTTGTCGCGCATCGGTTTTACCGCTGGATCGGCGGCCGCTGACGATTTGGCAGGTGCCTGCGTGGCGAAGACCTGAGCGAAGCTGGAGGCTTTATCGCCGAGGTCCGGGGCCGCTGCCGGTGAATTGACGGCGGCCTGGGGCTTGGCCTGGGCAGTGGCCTGAAGCAGTGTATTAGGGGTGACGGGCATAACAAGGTCTCCGCTGCACTGGAATCATAGGTACAGTCGGAAGAAGAGAATGCAAGGGGCGGGCCAACGCAGCCTCAGCCGTAAAATCTCAGCAATGGAAACCTTCGCGCTCTTCCCGGCAAAGTGTCCGGACATGCGCAAATTCGCTTTCGATTTCATTGACCAGCTTTTCGATGCCGCCCAACGATGGCTGCTTGGCTCGCTGCTCAAGCTCGCCGCACAGCTCGGCCAAACGCAGCGCGCCCATGTTGCTGCTGCTGCCTTTGAAGCTATGGGCAGTGGCGCTCAGCTTTTCTGCGTCCCGGGCCTCATGCAGCACGCGCAGGCGAGCTTCGGAATCGTTGAGGAAGGTGTCCAATAATTCCGGATACCCTTCTTCCATGACTTCCTTCAACGTGCTGAGCACGTCGCGGTCCAGATGAACTTCACTCACTTGTTCGCTCCCTGATCAAGAATGGCCCTGATTATGCCAGAGCCTCCCAGAAAAACTCCACGCGCACACTTCGACCATCGTCTGACCAACTGGCCTGCTGGCTCAGCTGGCGTACCAGGCTCACGCCCCGCCCTGATAACCGGTCACTGTCCTGAGGCTGTGCCAGCACGCGCGCAACATCGAAACCTTCACCGCTGTCCTCAACTTCAATGAGCAGTCGCCCGCCTTCGCTGTTTGGCGTGACGTGCAAGTGTACCCGCACGTAACCGTCGCTCAATTCGTCCAGGCGCAAATTACGCTCCCGATAATAGCGGGCAAATCCCGACGCATCGCGCTTAAGGCTCGAATCCAGTCCCAGCACACCGTGATCCAGCGCGTTGGAATAGAGCTCCGACATAACGCTGTAAAGGGCGCCACTCTGAGCCCTGAGCCCATGAACCTCAAGCAGCAACTGCAGCAGGTACGGCATGGGGTTGAACCGCTTGAGCGTCTGCGCCCGAAACTCGAAGCTCACCGACCAGTCCAGCGGACTCGACTGGCCACTGTCGGAATAGACCGGCGGCGGCGGATTGAGTTGCGTCGGGGCGACCAATCGCACCTCGACCATGCTGAAATCGTCCCGGGCCTCACCGCGAAAATCCCGCAGGGCCTGCTGGATGTCTTCAAACAACAAGTCGGGTTCACGGTTGGCTGCAAATACCTGTTGCAACCGCTCCACGCCAAACAGTTGCTCGCTGTCGTCGGTGGTATCGATTACGCCGTCGGACAACAGAAATACCCGGTCACCCAGCAGCATGGGGTGGACTTCGGTGCGGTCGTCGAACAATTGCGGGGTGAGCACGCCCAACGGCAGGTGCCGGGCCGGCAATGGCGTACGGACGCCGCTGAGGCTGTCATGCAAATAGCCATCGGGCATGCCGCCGTTCCAGACTTCCACCGTGCAGCGCTGAAAACTCAGGCACAACAGCGTCGCACAGCAGAACATGTCCACCGGCAGGATGCGCTTGAGCTTGGCATTCATCTCCCGCAGGATCTGCGCCAAGCCATACCCCTTGGCCGTCATGCCATAGAACACTTCCGCCAGCGGCATCGCGCCGACCGCCGCCGGCAAACCATGGCCGGTGAAATCGCCCAGCAATACGTGCATGTCGCCGGCCGGGTTGAACGCAGCCAGCAGCAGGTCGCCGTTGAACAAGGCATAAGGCGATTGCATGTAGCGGATGTTTGGCGCGCTCAAGCAGCCGGAGTGGGCAATCTTGTCGAACACTGCCTTGGCGACCCGTTGCTCGTTGAGCAGATAGTCATGGTGCCGGGCAATCTGGTCACGCTGTTCGACCACCGTGGCCTGCAACCGACGCAAGCGGTCCATGGCCTTGATCTTGGCGGCCAGGATGACCTGGTTGTAAGGCTTGGCCAGGAAATCGTCACCGCCGGCTTCAAGACAGCGGGCCAGGGCTTCGCTCTCGGTCAGTGAGGTGAGGAAAATGATTGGGACCAACTGGTCCCCGGCCAACTGCTTGATCTTCTGCGCCGCTTCGAAGCCATCCATCACCGGCATCATCGCGTCCATCAATACCAGGTGCGGGCGCTGCTGCAGGTAGACCTCGACCGCCTCGGCGCCATCGGCTGCGGTGAGCACGTGATGCCCCTGACGGCGGACGATGGTCGACAGCAGCAACCGGTCAGCGGCACTGTCTTCGGCGATCAGGACCGTCAGCGGCTCCGATGACGATTGCATGGCGATCAACTGATATCGAACAGCTTGTCGAAGTTGGAGATCGCAAGGATTTTCTTGACATCGCTATTGCCGTTGACAACCCGAACATCGGAGCTATCGCCCCCTGCATGATCGCGCAGCAGCAAGAGCATGCCCAAGGCAGAGCTGTCGAGGTAGGCTGTTTCTTTGAGATCGACGATATAGGCGTCGGGGGTCGTATCGAGCTTTTCGTAAGACTCGCGAAATTCCTGATGCGTCCCGAAATCGAATCGCCCCTTGATCGAAATCGTCAGCTTCTTCCCATCGTCGGACACTTCGGTGATGACTGACATAGCTGGCTTCCTTGTCATGAACATACGTGTACAAGGTGTAGCATCTGGTAAAGGTCTGAGCAAGGTTTAGGATCATTCATCCGACAAACTCCTGGCTTGATGGTCAATAGGGATCCTGGCGTGGCAGGCGCTGGGACAATTCGTCCAACAGCTTTTGCTCGCGCTTGTCCTCCAGTTGTCGCGCTTCATCGATGTAGCGCTGCACCAGTTTGCGCAGCCCTTCGACCCGGGCAAAAGCCTCTTGCCAGCTCTGGCGGGCCTTTTCCAGGTTGTTCTGGTGCCAGACCAGGCTCTGGCGCTGCTGGTCGATGGCCGTGCCCAGTTGCGCAAGAAAACCCTGGTAACCCAAGAGCCACTGGCCGGAGACCCCATGACTGCCTCGGGCAATCCACTGCTCCTGATATTCGAGCCGGAAATTCTCCAGGTCGGCCAGCTTGCTTTCGGCCACCGCCACTTGCCCTTGGAAATAGGCCAAGCGCTGGACAGCGGTTTTCTCAGCCTTTTCCGCCATGTCCACCACTGGCGCCAGGCGCGCCGCGCGACTCGTGGCCATGGCCGGTTAAGTGCCTGCGACCGGAGCGAAAATACTTTGCAGATGCGCTTCGCTGGCACCCATGCCGATGTTGTCGTTCAGGCTCTGGCGCAGGTAGACCGCCATTGCCGGGTACAGATTGATCGCCGTGTCGGTCTCGCGATCCCCGCCGGGCACATAGGCGCCGACACTGATCAGGTCGCGGCTTTGCTGGTAGCGTGACCAATACTGCTTGAATTGCTGGGCACGCTTCATGTGCTCGGCACTGATGACTGACGGCATGACCCGGCTGATGGAAGCCTCGATGTCGATGGCCGGATAATGCCCTTCTTCGGCCAGGCGCCGGGACAAAACGATGTGACCGTCAAGCACGCCCCGGGCCGAGTCGGCGATGGGGTCTTGCTGGTCGTCGCCTTCGGACAGCACGGTATAGAACGCGGTGATCGAGCCGCCACCCTTCTCCGCATTACCGGCACGCTCCACCAGCTTGGGCAGCTTGGCGAACACCGACGGCGGATAGCCCTTGGTGGCCGGCGGTTCTCCGATGGCCAGGGCGATTTCCCGCTGGGCCTGGGCGAAGCGGGTGAGCGAATCCATCAGCAACAGGACGTTCTTGCCCTTGTCGCGAAAATACTCGGCAATGCGTGTGCAATACATGGCCGCTCGCAGACGCATCAACGGCGCATCATCCGCCGGGGACGCGACGACGACCGAACGCTTGAGGCCTTCCTCGCCGAGGATGTGCTCGATGAATTCCTTCACCTCGCGACCCCGCTCGCCGATCAGCCCCACCACGATGATGTCGGCCTCCGTGAAGCGGGTCATCATGCCCAGCAGCACACTCTTGCCCACCCCTGTACCGGCGAACAGGCCCAGGCGCTGGCCGCGACCGACCGTCAATAAACCATTGATGCAGCGAATACCCACGTCCAGCGGCACGCTGATCGGGTCACGCTTGAGGGGGTTGATGGTTGGGCCGTCCATCGGCACCCAATCCTCGGCCTTCATGCCGCCCTTGCCATCCAGGGCACGCCCGGCGCCGTCCAGCACCCGCCCCAACATGCTCATGCCCATGGGCAACCGGCCGGTATCGGCCAGCGGAACCACGCGGGCGCCAGGAGCGATGCCGGCGACACTGCCCACCGGCATCAGGAATACTTTACTGCCGGAAAAACCCATGACTTCAGCTTCGACCTGCACCGGGTGATAGCTGTCGTCGTTGATGACCATGCAGCGGCTGCCCATGGCGGCCCGCAGGCCCTCGGCTTCCAGGGTCAAGCCGACCATGCGCAGCAGGCGGCCTTCCAGGATCGGTTGGCCAGCCAATTCGGTGGCCTCGGCATAACTGCCCAGGCGTTTGCCGAAACTGGTTCGCTCAAGGCGCATCGCGACCATCCACTTCAGGGGCAATCAGCTCGGCACCGTCCGGCTCGACAATGAGGGCGGCCTCGGGCTCATCCGGCAATTGGAGATTGAGGTCGGCAGGGGCCGGATGCAGGGCCTGTTCATGCAGTTGGTCAAACAGCTTGGCCATGATCTGGCCGATGCGGGTTTCTACCGTTGCATCGATGCGGCTGTGCTCGGTTTCGACCCGGCAACCACCCGGCAGCAGAGTTTCATCCTCGACAATGCGCCAGGTTTCCTCATGGCGTTCGCGCAGCGCCTTGACCAGCTCGAAGTCTTGCGGGTTGATGTACAAGCGCACGTTGCCCACGCCCAACGGCAATAGCTTGAGGGCTTCGCGCATAACGTGTTCGATCTGGCTCGAATCGATGGCCAGCTCGCGCTGGATAACCTGTTTGGCGATGTGCTGTACCAGCCCGACCAAAGACTTCTCGATCTGGGTGTCCTGCTCGGCGATGGGCTCGAACAGGTTCAACATCAGCGATTCCAGGGCTCGCAGCTTGGCGGTGAGCGCCACGTCGGCTTCCTGGCGGACCTTGAGCGTGGTGCTGTGGAAGCCTTCCTTTTCACCGACGGCAAAACCTTCGTTATAGGCCTCCTGACGGATGCTCTCGACTTCCTCGAGGGTCAGTGGCTGGACTTCTTCCAGCGGCACTTCTTCCATTTCCGGCAGTTCTTCTACCGGTGCAGGCTCAGGCTCAGGTACGTGGGGGTCGAAGCTGGGCAACGACCAGACGTCGAAACCACCGACGTCCCGGCCGCGAATCAGGTCGCTGGGTGCATCATCACTCTTGGCAGACATAACGACCTTAAATCATCTCTTCGCCGCCCTTGCCACCGAGAACGATCTCTCCGGCTTCGGCCATGCGGCGGGCGATGGTGAGGATTTCCTTCTGTGCGGTTTCCACGTCGCTGACACGCACCGGGCCTTTGGCCTCGAGGTCGTCGCGCAACAGTTCGGCCGCTCGTTTGGACATGTTCTTGAAGATCTTTTCCTTGACGCCTTCGTCCGAACCTTTGAGGGCCAGGACCAGCACGTCGGAGGACACTTCGCGCAACAGTGCCTGGATACCGCGGTCGTCGACATCGGACAGGTTGTTGAACACGAACATGAGGTCTTCGATCTGACCGGACAGGTCTTCGTCGACTTCGCGGATCGAGTCCATCAACTGACCTTCGATCGAGCTGTCGAGGAAGTTCATGATGTCCGCTGCGCGCTTGATGCCACCCAGGGTGGTGCGCGAAGCATTGGAGTTGCCCGAGAATTGCTTCTCGAGAATCTGATTCAATTCTTTCAGGGCCGCCGGCTGCACGGTGTTGAGCGACGAAACCCGCAGGATGATGTCCAGGCGCACTTTATGGTCGAAGTTGCCCAGCACCTCACCAGCCTGGTCCGGGTCGAGGTAAGCCACCACGATTGCCTGGATCTGCGGGTGTTCGTAACGGATCACGTCGGCAACAGCGCGCGGCTCCATCCACTTGAGGCTGTCCAGGCCGCTGGTATTGCCGCCCAGCAGGATGCGGTCGATGAGGCCGTTGGCCTTGTCCTCGCCCAGGGCCTGGGTCAGCATCTTGCGCACATAGTCATCGGAACCGACGCCAAGGCTGGTTTGATCGCCGACGATGTCGACGAACTCGCTCATCACCTGCTCGACCTGCTCACGGTGCACATTACCCATTTGCGCCATGGCCACGCCCACACGCTGGACCTCCTTGGGCCCCATGTGGCGCAGCACCTGGGCAGCATCGGTCGAACCCAGGGACAGCAGCAGAATCGCGGCTTTGTCGACCCGGGACAATTTGGCAACAGCGGCTCGATTATCACTCATCTGCGTTAATCCACTCTTTCACGACCTGGGCCACACGACCCGGATCTTCTGCCACCAGACTCTTGATGGCGTTCAACTGAGCGTCATAGCCTTCGCTCGGGCTTGGCAGCAGAATGCTCTGCGGTCCGCCCAGGCTGACGCGATCATTGGCCAATTCGCCATCCAGGCCGCCCATGCCACCGAGCTCGACATCACCCAAGCCAGCCAACTGCTTGTTCTTGCCACCACCGGTGATGTTGTTGAGCACCGGACGCAGCACGCCAAACACCAGGATCAGGATAAACAGCACACCCAATACTTGCTTGACCACATCCCAGAACCAGGGTTGCGAATAAAACGGAATATCGGCGACCACCTCGCCGCGCTCCAGGGAGAACGGCACGTTGATCACGCTGACGCTGTCGCCACGGCTGGCGTCGAAACCAACGGCGTCCTGCACCAGGCGGGTAAAACGCGCCAATTCGTCGGCGCTCCATGGCGCACGGCTAGTTTCGCCGTTGGCCGGGTTGATCTTGACTTGATCATCCACCACCACCGCGACCGACAGGCGATTCAAGCGACCCTGTTGTTGCTTGGTGTGGCTGATGGAACGGTCGAGCTCGAAGTTCTTGGTCGATTGTTGACGCTTGTCGGCCGGGTACGGCGCCAGCATCGGTTGGCCAGTGGCCGGGTCCATGATCTGCTGGCCATTGGCGTCGATCAGCGGCTGGCCTGGCTGCACCATGCCGGCGGCCGCGGTAGCCCCACCGGTGGTTTGCGGCGCGCTGGCCGGCGATGGCGGCTGGTTGCTCAGGGCACCGGGCACGCCTTGCGGGCCGTTGCTGGCGGTACGTTGCTCGTTGACCGACTGCTCGCTGCGCAACGCCGGCTGATCCGGGTTGAACTGCTCGGACGTCGATTCGACCGCACTGAAATCCACATCGGCCGAGACTTCGGCTTTATAGCGATCGTTGCCCAGGACCGGTTGCAGGATGTTGTGCACCCGCTGGGTGAGCATGCCTTCCATGCGACGGCTGTAATCGAATTGCTTGCCGGCCATGGTCAGTTCGGAATTTTCCGCCTGGTCGGACAGCAGGTTGCCTTTCTGGTCAACCACGGTGATCTGGGATTTGCTCAGCTCAGGTACGCTGGTTGCCACCAAGTTGATGATGGCAAGCACCTGGCCCGGCTCCAGGGAGCGACCCGAATACAGTTCCACCAGGACCGACGCACTTGGCTTGCGCTCATCGCGCACAAACACCGAGCTTTTCGGAATCGCCAGGTGCACGCGGGCACCCTTGACGTTGTTCAGGCTGGAAATGGTCCGCGCCAACTCACCTTCCAGGCCGCGACGATAACGAGTCGCTTCCATGAATTGGCTGGTGCCCAGGCCCTGGTCCTTGTCGAGGATCTCGAAACCGATGTTGCCATCGGTAGGCGTCACGCCGGCGCCGGCGAGCTTGAGGCGCGCGCGGGCAACGTCGTCGGCCTTGACCAACAAGGCGCCAGAATTGGGTTCGACGGTATAGGGAATATCGGCAGAAGCCAGGGTTTCCATGACTTGCTTGGCGTCCATGCCCGCCAGGCTGCCGTACAGCGGACGGTAGTCCGGCTGTTGCGACCACAGCACCACGGCAAAACCAATCGCCACGCTGGCAGCCAGGCCGACCAACAGGCCAACCTGACGCAACATGGTCATCTCGGAGAGGTTTTCCAGGAAAGACAGACCGAACAACGGCGGTTTGCCGTCGGGCGGAGTGGCCTTGGCCGGAACGTTATCAACGACTGCTTCTGCCATGACTCAATAATTTCCTTAAACCGGCATCTGCATGATGTCTTGGTAGGCTTGAACCAGCTTGTTACGTACCTGGGTCAAGGCCTGAAACGAGACACTGGCTTTCTGCGAGGAGATCATTACGTCCGTCAGGTCGACGCCACTTTTGCCAATTTCGAAAGCACTGGCCAACTGGTTCGACGCCTGCTGGGTATCGTTCACTTTATTGACGGCCTGACCGAGCATGTCGGAAAAGCTGCTGCCACCCACCTGGGGGACCGCGACCGATTTCGGCTGGGCCATGGCGTCCATTTGCATGGATCGCATGTCCAACATCAATCGATTAAATTCAATACCTTGGCTCATGGTCTATTCTCTCTGGCGGCCCGCATTTTTTTGACACTTGCTCAGCGGGTACACAGGTAGTAGCAACAAGGGTGCCAGCTCCGTGGCGACAGGAAACAAATGCATGTGGGAGCGGCTTGCTCGCGAAGGCGGTGGTTCAGTCAATGCAACGGTGACTGGCAAATCGCTTTCGCGAGCAATCCGCGCCCACAAGGAATATTCGGCGCACATCATTCAGCTGGCGAACAGATAGGCCTCGACGTCCATGCCCGCGTCGCGCATTTGCGCCAATTTATAGCGCAGCGTGCGGGGGCTGATGCCGAGACGTTCAGCCGCCTCCTTGCGACGACCGCGCTCGGCGCGCAGGGTGTCGATGATCATCTGGAATTCCCGGCGACGCAGGTCCTCGCCCAGGGCCCCGGCGGCTTCGCCCTCCTCCATCGCAGGCACAAAGGTCGACACTGGCGTCAACGCCAATGCAGGCAACGGCGCACAGGCCACCGGCCCGGCCAGGCAGAAATCATCCGGCTGAATCAAACCGCCCTGCTGCAGAATCAGCGCCCGCTGGATGGCGTTGTCCAACTCTCGTACATTGCCCGGCCATGGATAGGCGATCAGGCAAGCCTGGGCCTGCGCCGAAAACCTGGCGGCCGCATGCTTCATTTTATTGACGTGCTTGTTCAGCAGGCGCTCGGCCAGCGGCAGGATATCGGCGGTGCGCTCGCGCAACGGACGCCAGGCCAACGGGAATACCGACAGGCGATAA
This sequence comes from Pseudomonas sp. Q12-87, assembly GCF_001269755.1. Lineage (NCBI taxonomy): Bacteria > Pseudomonadati > Pseudomonadota > Gammaproteobacteria > Pseudomonadales > Pseudomonadaceae > Pseudomonas > Pseudomonas sp. Q12-87. The sequence goes on from NZ_LHVI01000024.1 coordinate 206,395, forward strand.
TAAAGGTCTTCGCGAAAACGTCCTGCCGCCACTTCAGCGGCCAGGTCGCGGTTGGTGGTCGCCACTACGCGAATATCCAGGCTGATGGGCTTGCGCGCACCGACCCGCTCCACTTCCCGCTCCTGCAGGACCCGCAGTAACTTGGCTTGCAGGCCCATCGGCATTTCGGAAATTTCGTCGAGCAGAATCGTGCCACCGTCGGCCTGTTCGAACTTGCCGGCCTGGGCGGCAATGGCGCCGGTGAACGAACCCTTTTCGTGACCGAACAGCGTCGCCTCGAGCATGTTGTCGGGAATGGCTGCACAATTGATCGCGATAAACGGCTCACTGGCACGCCGGGACTGTTGGTGAATGTAGCGCGCCAACACTTCCTTGCCGGTGCCGGACTCGCCGGAAATCAAAACCGTGGAATCGCTGCGCGCCACTCGCGCGGCCAACTCCAATAATTGCGCGCTGGCCGGCTCGACAGCCACCGGGCCTTCGCCCTCGTCAGCGAGGCTACCCAGAGCATGGCGAGCCACCAGATCCAGCAGTGCCTTGGGCTCGAACGGCTTGACCAGGTAATCCGCCGCTCCCTGGCGCATGGCGTCCACCGCCCGCTCGACAGCGCCGTGGGCAGTCACCAGCAATACCGGCAATTGAGGTTGACGGGCACGCAACAGGCCGAGCAACTGGTGACCGTCCATGCCCGGCATGTTGACGTCGCTGACCACCAGGCTGAACGCTTCCTGACCCACAGCCAACAATGCCTCTTCGGCCGAACCGACAGCGGCGTAGTCATGCCCGGCGAGCACCAGCGTGTCGGCCAGCGCTTCGCGCAGGGCCCGGTCATCCTCAACCAGTAGTACCTTGATTGCCATGACCGTCACTCCCCCCCTGGCACATTGGAAAACAACGGCAAAAGCACCATCGCACAGGTGCCGCGCCCCAGCCGTGAACGCAGCTGCAATTCTCCCTGATGAGCCCGGGCCACGGCCTTGACCACGGTCAGGCCCAGGCCGGTTCCGGTGGTCTTGGTGGTAAAGAATGGCTCGCCCAGGCGCTCCAGCACGACCGGCTCGATACCGCTGCCGCTGTCGCTGACACACAGGCGCAGGGTATTGCCGCGCGTGTATAAGTGCACCTTGAGGCGAACATCAGCGGCGCTGGCCTGGATCGCGTTTTCAATGAGATTCAATACCGCGCCCACCAAGGTGTCGCGGTTACACAAGACTTCACCGGCATGGCTGTCGCATTGCCAGCGGATCGGCAGATCCTGCACATGAGTCAACGCTGCGGCCTGTAGCGATTGCAGTAAGGCCTTGGGCGTGACGCGGTCCGTCAACGGCAGCTCACCACGGGCGAAAACCAGCATGTCGCGCACCTGGTGCTCCAGCTCGTGCAGGCGCTCTTTCAAGCGTCCGGCAAACCGTTGCTGGGTTTCCATGGGCAATTGCTGTTCGGTCAGATGACTGGCGTAGAGCAGCGCGGCGGAAAGCGGTGTACGAATCTGGTGAGCCAGCGACGCGACCATTCGCCCCAACGAAGACAGGCGTTCGTGGCGGGCCAATTGGTCTTGCAGGTGACGGGTTTCAGTCAAATCATTGAGCAGCACCAACTGACCAGGCTCGGCATCCAGCGAACGCGTCGAGATCGACAAGCGTCGGCCATCCTTCAGGGACACTTCGTGACCATCGTCTTCACGAGGAGCGAAACAGCGCGCAATGACATGTCGCCACAGCTCCCCCTCCAGCGGCAGGCCGAGCAGCTCGCACGCCGCCGGGTTGGCTTCACGCACGCGGCCGTGGGCGTCGATGACGATAACGCCACCGGGCAACAGATCGAGGAGATTTTGCAGACGATTGGCCAGACGTTCCTTTTCCGCCAGTTCCTGCATGCGCTGGGCACTGACCACCGCCAGCTCACCCTTGAGCTCGGTGACCCGGGCTTCCAGCAGGCTGTAGGAATCGGTCAACTGGCTGGACATCTGATTGAACAGCGAAAACGCTTGCTCAAGCCCAAGCCGGCTTGCCTGCTCGGCGGACGGCATGTGCCCCGGCTCGGGGACAGGAGACATCTGGGCGACTTGGGTCATCGGGCTCTCTCGCGTGGCTGACCGTCAGTTAAACGGAACGTTGCGAGAGCTATAGCAATAGCCGTGCCGAAAAAAAACCGCCTTGAAATCAGGCGGTTGTAAAACAGGCGTCAATCATCCGCCTGTTCATCTCCTTCGCGACGGCTCATGCCGTACTTGCGCATCTTCTCCACCAGGGTGGTACGACGGATGCGCAGGCGTTCCGCTGCACGGGCGACGATACCGTTGGCATCGTCCAGCGCCTGCTGGATCAGCCCTTGCTCCAGGCCTCCCAGGTAATCCTTGAGGTCCAGCCCCTCGGGCGGCAGCAAGGCATTGGTGGTGAAATCCGGCGTGTGGCCGTTGATGGCGACGCGCTCTTCCAAGTCGCTGCGCAGGCTGTCGACCATCTGCTCGTCTTCGTCGTCGACGTAGCGGAATTTCTTCGGCAGCTCGTTCACGCCGATCACCCCGTACGGGTGCATGATCGCCATGCGCTCCACCAGGTTAGCCAACTCGCGGACGTTGCCCGGCCAGCCATGACGGCACAGGGACATAATGGCCGCCGAGTTGAAGCGGATCGAACCGCGCTTTTCATGCTCCATGCGCGAAATCAGCTCGTTCATCAACAACGGGATGTCTTCGACCCGCTCACGCAGCGGCGCCATTTCGATCGGGAATACATTGAGGCGGTAATAGAGATCTTCGCGGAAACTGCCGACCTCGATCATGCTCTCGAGGTTCTTGTGGGTCGCGGCAATGATTCGCACGTCGACGCTCTGGGTCTTGTTGCTGCCCACACGTTCGAAGGTGCGCTCCTGGAGGACCCGCAGCAGCTTGACCTGCATCGGCAGGGGCATGTCGCCGATTTCATCGAGAAACAGCGTGCCGCCGTTGGCCAGTTCGAAACGCCCGGCACGGCTGGTAATCGCGCCGGTAAACGCGCCCTTCTCATGACCGAACAGCTCGCTCTCCAGCAACTCGGCCGGAATCGCGCCACAGTTGACCGGCACGAATGGCGCTTCGCGACGCTTGGAGTGGTAATGCAGGTTGCGCGCAACCACTTCCTTGCCGGTGCCCGACTCGCCAAGGATCAACACGCTGGCGTCGGTGTCGGCGACCTGCTGCATCATCTGGCGCACGTGCTGGATCGCCCGGCTGGTGCCGACGAGGCTGCGGAACAGGTTGGGTTCGCGGTGCCTGCCGCGCTCGCGAGCCTGGTCGTACATCTCGCGATAAACCTGGGCGCGATGCAACGAATCGAGCAGCTTGCTGTAGCTCGGCGGCATTTCAAGCGTCGAAAGAACCCGCCGGCGTTGGTCCTCAGGCAAGTCAAGGGAAGAATTTTCGCCCATTAACAAAACCGGAAGGAACTCATCCCAGGTGGAGAGTGTCTTTAGCAAGCCCAAAAGTGTAGCGGGAGCATTTACGGTCCCGATAAGGACACAAATGACTTCGCGACTGGATGACAAAGAGCCGACAGCCTGCTGCCAATCATGGCTTCCGCAGGGTAAATTTTCTTCGCCAAGAAAATTAAGGATCACCGCCAGGTCGCGGCGGCGGACGCTATCGTCATCGATCAGGAGAATTTTGGTTTCACGCCACATGCAATAGCAACTTCCCTAGTCAACCCAATGCCCGAAATTAGGGGGCAAGCTAGACGCTTGCAGACTTGTCATGCCTGTAGACGCCTTAAATCTGTAAACAGCTACTAGTTAAGTCAAAAAACCGTGCACAGTCAAATTTATGGCGCATCAGGTTCGAATTAACTGAATATTAACCGAACAGATGGTAAACCTTTGCCGCGTTCTGTGCTTGATGGATCTGCGACATCTCGTCGACGATCGCCTGGCGCTCTCCTGTCGCCGCCTCCAACAATTGCCGATACACCATCAACAACTGCTCAAGATTCGTGCGCAATGCCGCCTCGTCCACCTGGGACTCGCTCAGCACGTCTTCCATGCAAGAACGACACGCTAGATCCAACTCACTGATGGCATCCCAGTTACGCTCGGCCAAGGCATCGACCAGGGCATTACGGGTTTGTTCGATTCGCAGCAGTGCTTGGCTCATTACGTCGTCCTCAGGCCCAACGGCCTATTGATTGACTGTCGCGTGATCGGCGATTGCATCCCAACCACTTTTTAGCGTCTCAAGTAAACCCGAGACTTCATCGATGATTGCCACATCGTTATTACGGTTGGCTTCCATCAGGCGCGTCATCATGTAGGCGTACAAGTTGTCGAGCTGCTGGAGGGAGGCCGGATCCTCGGTCTTTTCCGGGTTCAAGCCATCTCGCAGGCCGATGATGATGTCGACGGCCTTACCCAGCATCAACCCCTTGAGTGCAATGTCACCCCGCTCCAAGGCGCCCTTGGCCTGGGCCATGCGATCGAGGCCGCCCTCCATCAGCATTTGCACCAGGCGATGGGGATTGGCTTCAGAGATCTGAGCATGGGAATTGACCTTCTGGTACTGGCGAAGGGCTCTCATGGGGTTCATGTTTCTACCTCGTAACAGATAACAACTGAAAAGGATTGCTCTGGTCTTTATGTCGACTGAGCGACTGATAACTTTAATGCAAACCCAACGCCAATAAAAAACCCAGGGGCCGTCGGAACGGCTTGCCTGGGCTTCAATCTTCAACTGTACGAATCAGTTATCTGACGATGACGCTTTGTTGATGGCGTTGAGTGTGGCCATGACGCTGTCACCCTGTGCTCGCAGCCGGGCAACCAGGGAATCCATCGCTGTATATTTGGCGGAGAGACTCGCTTGCAGGCTGACCATGCGCTCATCGAGGTTATCCTGCTGCTTCTTCAATGCTGTCAGGCTATCGCTGAGGCTTGCCGAGCGCGCGGCAAAAACACCGGTTTTGCTTAAGGCGAAGCTATCTGTGGCGGTCTTCATTCGCGCCAGCAAGCCGTTGTCACCGGAGAAAATGCCATTGATGTCGGCCGCATTGGTCAATGCAGCGGCATCGAACAGCTTGTCATTGATCGACAGCGTGCCGGTTTTCTGGTCAGTCTGGACGCCGAACTGGGAGAGCGCCTTCAGCTGGCCGGTGCCCGCCATCGAGTTCAGCTCGGTACGCACCGCCGACAGCAACGCCCGCAGGGAAGCATCGCCAGTCAGTGCACCAGACGTCACCTTACCATCGGCGGCTGTCGTGACCTGCGTCTCGGCATTAGCGGCCTTGATCAACGCGTTGTAGCTGTCAACGAACCCCTTGACCGACGACTTCAGATTCGCACCGCTGGCCGCCACCGTGATGCTGGTCGGCGTTGCGGTCCCGCTGGCAGGCACCACAGAAGCACCGATCAGCTTGATGGTAACGCCACTGACGGCGTCAGCAATGGTATTGGTCTTGGACTCCATCGACAGCCCATCGAGCGTGTACAGGGCATTCTGTGGCGGAGCCAGCACTGTAACGCCGGTTTCCAGCCCCGAATCTCCCGTCACGGTCAGGTCCGAACCGACCCCGGTGGTCGTCGACGTCAACACCATTCGCGAACCATTGGCATCGGTCACGATGTTGGCGCTCAAGCCCTGGTTGGTGTACTGGGAGTTGATCGAATCGCGGACCTGTTGCAAGGTCGCGCCGGCAGGGACGCTAACGGTGAACGTGTTGGAGCCTTGCTTGATATTCAGCGAGGTCGGCCCAGTACCGGCATTGACCACTGAGGAAGCACCACCCGCGAAGACCTTCGTCGAGATCTTCGATGCCGTCGCCAGTTGGGTGACCGTCAAGGCGAAACTTCCGGCCGCCGCGCCATTACCCGTGGTCACGGTCGCGACTTTTTCGTCGGAGGACGAACCGCTGAGGCCACTGAAGCTCGACGCGGTTTTCATGTTGTCCAACGCGCCACGAAAAGCATCCAGCGCAGCCTGGATTTTGCCGAGCGACGACAGTGAGGTAGTCGCCTTCAACGTCTGGGTGTTGATCTGCGTCTGCTTCGGTGCCCTCTCGGCAGCTACCAGAGACGCCACGATCGCCTGGGTATCGATGTTCGAACCAGGCCCACTTATCGTTGCACCCGCCATCATCTTTCTCCTTATCCAGTGGCTGCCGCTTTTTTGACTGAGGGCGCCCTAAACAGTCGTAACAACAAAATTCATGCCAGTTCAGGCCTTGTCATCAAACAACAAGTGACTGGCGTCCGATAGGCTTTGCGCCAGTTTCAGCGCGGTTTCCGATGGGATCTGGCGAATCACATCGCCGGTTTCGGTGGCGATCACCTTGACCACGACCCGGCCGGAAGAATCATCAATGGAGAAATCCAGCTTGCGCTGGGCAGCCTGGACGAACTCCTGAATATCGGTCACGGCCTTTTCCAGATCCTCGCGCTTGGGCTTGGCATCTGATGGCGCAACGGCCTCAACCTTCGGCTGGTCCGGTTTGCCGACAACAATCGGCGCTGCATTCTGAGGGGCAACGGGCGGATAAGACAGGTTCAACTTTACGCTCATGTCCATGCTAAATCTCCTCATCACGGAAAAGACGAAAGGGCACGTAAACGCGCCCTTCCGTCAGTCACCAAGCGCTGGGATTACTGAAGCAGCTTCAGTACAGCGGATGGCAGCTGGTTAGCCTGAGACAGGATCGCAGTGGAAGCCTGTTGCAGGGTTTGTTGCTTGGTCAGCTGAGCAGTTTCCGACGCGAAGTCGACGTCCTGGACCACACCACGAGCAGCAGTGGAGTTGTCCGAGATGCTGCGCAGGTTAGCTACGGTGCTGTCGAAACGGTTTTGTACAGCACCGAGGTCAGCACGCTGGGAGTCGATGTTGGCAATGGCCTGGGTGATCACGTCTACAGCGTTCTGCGCGTTGGCAGCAGTGGTCACGTCGGTGTTGCTGACTACGGTTTTGGTCGAGCTGACGGTAGTACCGGCGGCTACGAACAGACCGGTAGCACCAGCGCCGTTCATCGAGTAGCTGTTGGTGGAGTTCAGGGAAACAGCACCAGTCACTTGCAGAGCACCAGCGGTAGCGGCAACAGCTGCGCCGTAGTTACCAGAGCCGTCTTTGGCAGCAACAGTGATACCAGCAGCGGCACTGAGGTCAGCCGAGTTGAAGGTGATGTTCTCACCGGTGTCGGACTTGATTTCCAGGTTGTTGGTGGTGGCGTTGAAGTTAACGCTGATGCCCAGTTTGGCGGCGTTGGACTTCAGTTGGTCAGCCAGGCCGGCGGTGTCGGTTACGCCGACGAGGTTGACCGCAGTACCCGAACCTACCTGGATGCTGAAGTTTGCAGTGCCTGGAACAGCGCCAGTGATGGCTGCGGTGTTCACGCCGAACTTGACTTCGGTGCTGGCGGTAGCCGCCAGGCCGCCGATAGCGCCGTTCAGTTGCGCAGCGGTAGCCTTGGCCGACTGACCGGCAGCTACGTTGATGTTAGCGGTCTGGCCACCACCAGTGATGGCGATCGCACCAGCGGCAACACCGGTAGCGCTTGGCGCGATGGCAACGCTTTTCAACTGCTGGGAGCCGATGTTGTTGGCCGACACGTCGCCCAGGCTCATGTTGATGGTTTCGTTAGCGTTGGCGCCCACTTGGAAAGCGGTGGTACCGAACGAACCGTCGAGGATCTTGCGACCACCGAAGGTGGTGGTGGTAGCGATACGGCTCAGCTCAGCGGTCAGAGCGGCGTATTCGGAGTTGTTCGACTTACGGTCATCGGCGCTTGGCGAGCCGTTCGCGGAAGCCAGAGCCAGGGTACGCATTTTCTGCAGGATGTTGGTGGATTCTTGCATCGCACCTTCAGCAGTCTGTGCGATGGAGATACCGTCACCGGCGTTCTTGATCGCAGTGCCCAGGCCGTTGATCTGGCTGGTCAGACGGTTGGAGATCTGCAGGCCAGCTGCGTCGTCTTTTGCGCTGTTGATACGCAGACCGGAAGACAGGCGTTGCATCGAAGTTTGCTGAGCGGCGGAAGCCTTGTTCAGGTTGTTCTGAACGGTCAACGATGCAATGTTGGTGTTTACTGTTAAAGCCATGACGAAATCCTCGTTGGATGGATACTGCGGCTTCCGGCCCTGACATCCGTCGGGTGTGGCCTAGAGAACCTACATACTAGTTATCGTCGTGAAGGTGCTTTGCTTGAGGGAATTTTTGGATATTTTTAGTGGCAGCGTGCCAGCCCTTTATTTTCAAGGCTTTAGCGTTATTTATTGGCGCCAGAAAAACGCAAAACGCCCGGGAACTTTCGTTCCCGGGCGTTTTTCATTGCAGCGGAGGAAGTCGGATCAGCCGCGATAGAGAATCGCCGAGCCCCACGACAGCCCTACACCGAAGCCGCTGATGGCCACGCGGGTCCATTTGGAGTCGAACATGTGATTCTGCAGCAACAGCGGAATGCTCGATGACACCGTGTTGCCGGTCTCGAGCATGTCCTTGACGAACTGGGCCGAACCACTCTCATCGAAACGACGCGCCACGGCGTCAACGATGGCTGCGCTGCCCTGATGGATACAGAAGGCATCGATATCACCGGCCTGCAAGTTGGATTCGTCCAGCAATTCATGCAAATGCGCCGGGACTTTGATCAAGGCGAAGTTGAAAACCTGGCGGCCGTTCATGAAGAACACGCCATCGCTGACCTTGAGATGCGGAGCGCCGGAACCATCGGTACCGAACTTCGACTTGCCCAGTTGCCAGACAGCGCTTTCACCCATCCAGGTCGCGGTGGCGGCATCGCCGAACAGCATGGTGGTGTTACGGTCTTCCGGATCGACGATCTTGGAATACGGGTCGGCGGTCACCAGCAGGCCATTCTTCAGCCCGGTCGCCTCCATGAAGCCCTTGAGCGCATAGATGCCATAGACGTACCCGGAACAACCCAGGGAAATGTCAAAGGCGGCGACATGAGTTGGCAGGCCCAGCTTGTCCTGAACGATTGCGGCCGTGTGCGGCAAGCCTTCCTCATCACCGTTCTGGGTGACAACGATCAGGCAATCGATGGACTCACGCTTGAGTTCAGGGCTGGCGGCAAACAGTGCGTTGACTGCTTCGACACACAGATCGGAAGTTTCCTGCTCAGCGCCCTTGCGCGGCAGAAATGCCGAGCCAATCTTGCCAAGGATGAAGGTTTCGTCCTTGTCGAACTTTGCACCTTGGGCGTAGTTATCAACCCCGGCCGCCGGCACGTAACTCGCTATATTTTTTATGCCAATCATTATGGCTTCCCAATAATAAACAGCTGAACACCGCCGCTCGCTGAATCGAGGGCGTCTACAGTCAGGGATTGGCCCCCAGAAGAGGCAACGTCGGAGGCTAAAAAGGCCCCACCACCTTCACCGCCCGCAGACAGGATACAGTGAAGATGCGCGTTTTGACTGACAGGTCACTCCGGGAGCGGGGCTTTATTTGATTTTGTGGCCCGCGCAATGCTCCGCCCGGTCTCATCACACCTCCCAAAACCCATAAAGAAGCCCCTCATTGAGAGGGGCTTCTTGTGCGGTTTTGGCTGCCAAGTGTCACTGACAGCCGCAGTTTAAGTCAGGGTTAAACGGGAATAGTGAATGTATCCCCGTTGGCGGTCTGAAACGACTCAATTGTGTTAGAGCCGGCATACCAGTCGGCCAGAATGACCGCATTGTCCTGATGGCCTGCATTCCATTCCACAGTATTGAAAATGAAAGCGTTGGTGCCATCCGTCTGGACCATCACATCCGCGTAGGACTTGATGTTCAGGAGCTGTATCAAATCACGGCCAGAAGTGCCATCGTCCTTGATCAGCACACTGGAGAATGATTGCACCCGATAAGTATCACCACCCTCCCCGCCATAGGCTTCACCTGTTGCATTCATATTGAAGGTATCGAAACCCGCACCGCCTCGCAGTTGATAACCGTAGCCGTTCCCCGTCAGGGTGTCGCTGCCATCGCCGCCATCGGCAATACCAGAGGTGACTGTCAACGAGTCGTTGCCGGCCTCGCCGTACAGCACACTGCCGGTGTCGTAGTTGCTGCTACGCATGGTGTCATTGCCATTGCCACCCAAAAGCGTATCGGCCTCGTTGCCAGAAGGGGGCAACGCAAGGGCGCTGGTATCCGTGACGGTACCGCCATAGATAAAGTCATCGCCATCGCCGCCATAGAGCAAATCGTCACCCGCCCCACCTTCCAGTTTGTTGGCGTTGGCATTGCCTGTCAGGGTGTCGCTGAACTGCGAACCGATCAGATTATCGATATTGGCCAACACGTCGCCTTGCGCATCACCGCCCGACGTGGTTCCTGCCAGCAGGTCGATCTGCACACCAGCGCTGCTGGTCAGGTACCAGGCACCGTCGCCAAGGCCCGAGCCATTAAGCGTGTCAGCCCCCCCGCCACCGATGAAGTTTTCCGCAGCCCCAGCACTTCCAGTGAACGTATCAGCCTGAGCAGTCCCCTGGAAAATCTCGATGGAGGTGTAGCTATCACCCGCCGCGACTCCCGTCAGCAACGGCGCACTCAGATCCAGCGTGATGCCTGAACTCTCGCTAGCAAAACTCAGCATGTCCATGCCGGTGCCGCCATTGAAAACGTTGATGCCTGCATCACCGACAAATACATCACTGAAGTTGGAACCGGTGATGGATTCGATGCTGTCGTAGGTATCGCCTGCCGCGATGCCGGTGTGGATGCCGGTTTGGATATTGATGGTCACACCCGCAGTGCTGTCAGCGTAACTGACGGTATCGGCTCCCTCGCCACCGATGAATTTATCCGCGCCCGCGCCACCGAACAGAAGATCATTCCCCGCACCGCTGGTGATGATGTTGTCCGAAACGTTGCCGCGCCCGATGAAGTTGCCCGTGCCGGTGAAGGTCAAGCGCTCGACTTCCGTAGCCAGAGTCACGTTGGTCTGGTTGGTACGCACTTCATCGTCACCGCCACCGGCAGATTCCCGAACGAACTGGCTGGCTGTGCCATTGATGATGTAAAGATCGTTACCGCCACCACCGTAAAATTCGTTCGTACCCAGTGTGGTGCTGAAGACATCGTCATAGTTCGAGCCGGTAATTCTTTCGAAGCTACTGAACGTGTCGCCTTGGGCATCGCCACCCGACCCCGTCCCCGCCGTAGCAGAGGTCATGGTGATGCTCACCCCCTGTTCCGACTGCGTGTAAGAGAGCATGTCAGTACCGGAATAACCGTCCAGGGTGTCAGCTGCGGCGCTGGCATAAAACGTGTCGTCGATGGTTGAGCCTCGAAACGTTTCGATACCGCTGAAGGTATCGCCCTTTGCAAACCCGGTGTGTACGCCGTTTTTTAGATTCAGCGTTACGCCACCTGAATCTTCGTAACTCGCGATGTCAATACCCGCGCCGCCAATCAATTGATCCGCTCCGTTACCACCAATCAGCAGATCGTTACCCGCACCACCGGTAATGACGTTGTCCGAGGCGTTGCCGCGACCCGTAAAGTTGCTTGCGCCGGTATAGGTGAGACGCTCCACCTCTGTCGCCAGGGCCACGGTGGCATAATTGGTGCGCACCTCATCGTCACCGCCACCGGCCAACTCTCGCACAAGTTGACTGGGAGCATTGATGACATAAACATCGTTACCACCACCGCCATAAAACTCAGTCGTATTAAAAGTGGTGCTGAATACATCGTCATAGTTGGAACCAGTAATCCTCTCAAAGCCATTGAACGTGTCGCCCTGAGCATCGCCCCCCAATCCAACCCCCGCTGTAGCAGAGGTCATGGTGATGTTCACGCCCTGTTCCGACTGCGAATAAGACAGCATGTCTGTACCGGAGTAGCCGTCCAGGTTGTCAGCCGCGGCACTGGCATAAAACGTGTCGTCGATCGTCGAGCCTCGAAACGTCTCGATACCACTGAAGGTGTCGCCTTTCGCAAACCCGGTATGTACGCCGGTTTTCAAGTTCAGGGTCACGCCACCCGAGTCTTCGTAACTGACGATGTCAACGCCGGCACCGCCAATCAGTTGGTCCGCACCATTACCACCGATCAGAAGGTCGTTGCCCGCGCCACCGGTGATGATGTTGTCCGAGGCATTGCCGCGGCCGGTAAAGTTGCTTGCGCCGGTATAGGTGAGGCGCTCTACCTCTGTAGCCAAGGCCACGGTGGCATAATTGGTGCGCACCTCATCGTCACCGCCACCGGCAAACTCGCGCACGATTTGGCTGGGAGCATTGATGATGTAAACGTCATTACCGCCACCGCCATAAAATTCAGTCGCGTTAAACGTGGTGCTGAATACATCGTCATAGCTGGAGCCGGTAATTTTTTCAAAGCCACTGAACGTATCACCCTGAGCGTCGCCACCCAACCCAGTCCCCGACGTCGCAGAGGTCATGGTGATGCTCACGCCCTGTTCCGACTGCGAATAAGACAGCATGTCAGTACCGGAATAACCGTCCAGGGTGTCAGCCGCGGCACTAGCATAAAACGTGTCGTCGATGGTCGAGCCTCGAAAAGTCTCGATACCACTGAAGGTGTCGCCTTTCGCAAACCCGGTGTGTACGCCGGTTTTCAGATTCAGCGTCACGCCACCCGAGTCTTCGTAACTGACGGTGTCAACGCCAGCACCGCCAATCAGTTGGTCCGCACCGTTACCACCGTTCAGGGTATCGTTACCGGTGCCGCCGTTGATGATGTTATCCGAGGCGTTGCCAGTTCCACGAAAATTACCCGTTCCAGTAAAGGTCAAGCGCTCGACTTCCGAGGTCAGGGTCACGTTGGCCTGATTGCTACGTACCTCATCGTCACCGCCACCGGCAAACTCCCGCACAGTGTGGTTAGCAGCGCCATTGAAGATATAAACGTCGTCGCCGCCACCACCATAAAACTCAGTAACGCCAAGCGTGGTACTGAATACATCATCATAGTTCGAACCGGTAATTCTCTCGAAGCCACTGAACGTGTCGCCTTGGGCATCGCCCCCAGACCCGATCCCTGTCGTAGCAGAGGTCAAGGCGATGCTCACGCCCTGTTCCGATTGCGTGTAGGAGAGCATGTCGGTACCCGTATAACCATCCAGGTTGTCAGCAGCGGCGCTGGCGTAAAAAGTATCGTCAGATGTAGAGCCTCTAAACGTTTCAATACCGGTAAACGTATCCCCCTTCGCAAAACCTGTGTGTACGCCGGTTTTCAGGTTTAGGGTCACGCTGCCTGCGTCCTCATAGCTGACGATGTCAGCGCCGGCACCGCCAATCAATTGGTCCGCACCATCACCACCGAACAAAAGATCGTTACCCGCCCCCCCGGTGATGACGTTATCCGAAGCGTTGCCGCGACCAGTGAAACTGCTCGCGCCGGTATAGGTCATGCGTTCGACCTCCGCCGCCAGTGTCACGTTAGCTTGGTTAGTTCGCACTTCATCGTCACCGCCACCAGCAAACTCCCGCACAAACTGACTAGCAGTGCCGTTGATAATGTATAGGTCATTACCGCCACCGCCCCAGAAATCGGTACTGCCTACTGCGCTATTGAATACATCGTCATAGTTCGAACCGATAATTCTCTCAAAGCTATTGAACGTGTCGCCTTGCGCATCTCCCCCCTGACCGGTCCCCACTGCTGCGGAAGTTATCGTGATATTGATGCCCTGGTCCGACTGCACGTAGGAAAGAATATCGGTCCCCGTATAACCATCCAGGTTGTCGGCAGCAGCACTGGCATAGAACGTGTCGCCAGCGGTCGATCCCCGAAAGGTTTCGACGCCGCTGAATGTATCGCCCGCTGCGAAACCGGTGTGTACGCCGGTTTTCAGGTTCAGGGTCACGCCGGCCGAATCTTCGTAACTGACGATGTCAATCCCAGCGCCGCCATTCAACTGGTCCGCACCATTGCCACCGATCAGGAGGTCGTTACCCGCACCGCCGCTGATGACGTTGTCCGCAGCGTTGCCCCGACCGATGAAGTTGCCCGTGCCGGTGTAGGTCAGGCGCTCAACGTTGGCCGCCAACGTCAGGTCCCCGAGCGTCGTACGTACTTCATCGTTTCCCCCGCCAGCTATCTCGTAGACAGTCACGCCTATCCCACTGACGAGGTATACGTCGTCACCGCTCCCCCCCTGTAGGGAATGTCCATTGGTCTGGGAGATCAGCGTGTCGTTGAAAGACGAGCCCACCACGACTTCGATGCCGGCCAATGTATCGCCCTGCGCATCCCCATCCAGGCCAACCCCGGTAATCAGGTTTACAGTGACTCCTAGGGCTGAATTCGAATAGGACGCCGTATCGGTGCCGGTTCCGCCATTCAGCACGTCAGCCCCCGCCCCGCCCTCTAGCCAATCGTTGCCGTCTCCACCGCTCAGCGAGTCGTTTCCTTCCAACCCATATAGCTGATCCGCACTCGTAGTACCAACCAGAGTGTCCGTACCCGATGTCCCATTAATCACTGCCATTTTTTCTTCCTTGCCCTGTTGATGATTCGGTTGCGCGCTGCTGATTCAGCAGAGCCTCATCCTTCCCGGAAGGCCCGCTGAGCATGATCGCTGATCGGTTTAAGCAAATAAGACATGACGTTCCTGGAGCCGGTCTGGATCATCGACTCCACGGGCATCCCCGGCACCAGGGCAAGCCCTTGGAGTTTTGCCAACTCACTTTGG
>NZ_LHVI01000025.1:0-28938 GCF_001269755.1 Pseudomonas sp. Q12-87
CAATGTCGGCACGCTCTGGCTGGGAATGACCCGGTCATACACTTCCAACATGAACACCGGGCCAATCAGCGCCAGGATATTGATCACACCGGAAAACAGCGCAGCGCCGAGCAGGCCCCGACGCAGTAGCGATTTCAATGGAGGCGCGACGACAGGCGCAATGACAGCGTTATGAGGTTTCAACTGGTATCCGTCCCTAGGTTCTTCGTGACATCCCTGTCGTCAGTCAATACAGGCTTGATGACAGTCGTATGGAAACTTGACGCTCAATGAGCGACTGGAACCGGATTGCAAGTTCCGCACCACTGCCCGACAAACGGTCATATCGTCAAAAAAACTAAAAAAAAAACCAGCCTCCTGTTAGAGAGGCTGGCCGCGAGCGGTCAAGACCGACTCAAAGCTTATTGAACAGGCCCAACTGGGAAATCTTCGAGAAGGCCAATTGCGCCGCTTGAAGCATGGTCTGTTGCAACGTCAGGCGGGTCAGTACTTCCGCAGGATCGGTGTTCTTGATGCCGTTCTGGGTCGAATCGTTGATCAGGCTGGTGCTCTGGTTCTGCTCGCTCTGCATGTCCATCACATTACCCCGGGCACCGATGGCGCCCCGGGCCAGGTCGACCTGATTCTTGGCGCTGCTCAGGTTGGACAGGGCCGAGGCGATAGTGTCTTCCAGGGACCGTTGTGCAGTGGCGTTGCCCTGCGTCGGCGTCTGCAGTGCCTGGCGCAACTGACTGATGGTGTCGAGCACGTTCTGGGTCTGGTGGGTATTGACCGCCACATCAAACTGATCGCCTGCAGCGGGTGCGCCGCCACCGAGGGTAAAGCTGACACCTGCTGCTGTCGCTACACCCGCCGCCACGGCGCCGGAAGAAACCGGCGTGCTGGTGCTGGTTAAAGGCCGGGCGTACAGGTCGAACGTTGTCGGGCTGGTGAATTTGAGAACTGCTCCGCCTTCCGGGAAAAAGCTCTTGTAGTCCGCTGCGTTCGTCACCGAGGCCTGGCTGACCACAGCCGTCGATCCGTTGCCCGGGGCACGGTTGGCGACAAAGCTGTCTGGCTTGGCTGCCAACTGGAAGCTGTGGCCGGCAATCACCGCGTCGGCAGCGGCGGAGTCAGCGGGGTTGTCACCGGGCTGGAAAGTGATGTCCAGCTTGAACAACACCCCCCGGAAATTGATGTCGGAACCGCCTTCTTTCTTCGGATCGAACACCCCAGCCTGACTCGCCTCGGCGGTCACGTCATTACCTAAGCCATCGGTAATCACGAACTGCGTACTGCTGGTGAACGACAGGGTATAGGGTTGGCCGCTGCGGAAGTTCGCATCGAAGCTCGGACCCGACGTGACCAAGCCTTTGGACAGGGCCACGCGACCGTCATCGACCGCTGGCGCAGTCATCGTCGAAGTACTGCGGCTG
Organism: Pseudomonas sp. Q12-87; assembly: GCF_001269755.1. Taxonomy (NCBI): domain Bacteria; kingdom Pseudomonadati; phylum Pseudomonadota; class Gammaproteobacteria; order Pseudomonadales; family Pseudomonadaceae; genus Pseudomonas; species Pseudomonas sp. Q12-87. The sequence goes on from NZ_LHVI01000025.1 coordinate 1,416, forward strand.
GCGTTGACTGCCTGCTGGAACACGTCCCAGCCGGTATCGTTGAGCCCCAGCGACATCGAGTCACCGATCTTCAGTTGCAACTGAGTCTGGTCGCCCTGATAGCTGTAGGTGCCGTCGCTGTTGCGCACAAAAGGCTCAGTGTTGTTGCTGGCGCCGGAAAAAATGAATTTACCGTTGGCATCCTTGCTGTTCATCAGGCTCAGTAGCTGGTCTTCCGACGCACCGAGTTCGGCGGCAATGGACTTGCGGTCGTCATCGTTCAACGAGCCGCCACCGGCACGCACGGTCAACTCACTGACCTTTTGCAGCACATTGTTGATGCTGTCCAGGACGGCCTCTTCCTGGGCTTGGGCGGTATTCAGCGTACTGATGTTGGTGGTGTACTGGCCGAGCATGGCCTTTTGCTGATCGAGTTGCAGCAGGCGGGCCGCACCGACCGGATCATCGGCTGCCGTTTCCAGCTTTACGCCGCTACTGGCCTGCTCGGCGGTCTTGACCACGTTGTTGAAGTTGCGCTGATAGTTGGCCGCCGTCTGTGCATAGTATTGTGCTGTAGAAATACGCATGTTTACGGCTCCTTATAGGGCGTTGATCAATGTGCTGAAAGTTTCCTGCGCAGCCTTGATGATCTGCGAAGAAGCCGAGTAGTACTGCTGGTACTTGACCAGATTGCCGGTCTCCTCATCGAGATCGACGCCCGACATCGAGTCACGGGAACTGCGCGCCTGGGTCAGGATGGTGCCGGTAGCCGTGGCATCGAGCTGGCCTTGCTTGGCCTGCGAGCCCACCGACGAAACCAGTCCGCCGTAGGCATCGGAGAAACTCACGCCGGGGCTGGTGGCATTGGCGCCCACCGTGGCCTTGGTTTGCAGGCCCAGCAGTCCCTGCGCGTTGCGGTTGTCAGTGCTGCTGGCCGGGGTCAGGGAAATGTTGAAGCTGTCATCCGCCGCAGGGCTGCCGCTGAGGGTCATCGCCACATTGAACGTTTTCGCAGCACCGCCCCCATCGATATAAGGCACTGAAATGTTCAAATCGTTGTTCTGGCCCGGCACGATAGTGCCGGTGCCGATGCTGTTGCCCTTGGCATCGAATGCCTGATAGGCGGTGGCACTGGTCATCAGTACGCGAACCGGCATCGAATTCTTGACGGCCGTTTGTACTTCAAGGCGCTGGACCGGGTCGTAGATGTCCAGGACCGTGGTCAAGGCCGGCTGGCCGATAGCGCCAGTGCCGTCATTGCCCGACGCTTTGGTAGATGTCAGAGGAGCTGCGGTTGCCAAGGTCTTGGCATCGGTCATGACAACGTTCATGTCCGCAGCGGAACTGCGGGTCGGGGTGATCTTGAAAGTGTCGCCGGCATTCACCGGTCCGGCATTGAGGCTCAGGCTGAAGCCGTCAATCACTGGAGCAGGCGTTGCCCCCAGGGTAAAAGCGCCCATGTTGGTGTTGTCTGACAGGCGAAGTACGCTGTAACCCGTCGCACTGTTGAAGGTGACCTGGTAATCGCTGGCGGCCAGCTTGCTGGTGTCGTTGATGGTCACGTTCAGGTTGCCGGACGCGGGATTGTTGTTGCCATTGGCAATGCTGCGCTGGCTGATGGCCGTGGCACTGTTGATGTCGTTGAACAACGCCGCACCAAAATTACCGTTCTGGTCCAGCCCCTGGCCCAGTTGCCTGTTGACCTGGTCGGTCACCACCATGGCGATGCGACCGAGGCTGTTGACCGCCGGGGTCAATACTTCGTTGCGGTAACGCAGCAGGCCACCAATCTGCCCGCCACTGGTCACGGAGGTAATGTCGATCGTCGAGCTGCCACGGGTCATGATGATCGAGGAACGGGAAGGATCATTCTTGTCGGCCGCCACCTGCAAAGTATTGACGGTGTTGCCGACGACCAGCGGCTGACCGCTGCCCAGGTAGATGTCCATCCTGCCGTCGGTTTCGGTGACCTGAGTCCCAACCAGCGCGGAAAGTTGGCGAACGGCTTCGTTGCGCTGGTCCAGCAAGTCGTTGGGCATACTGCCCGTCCCCAGGCCCGTAGCGTCGCTGATTTTCTGGTTGTACGCGGCAACCGTGCTCGCCAGCTTGTTGACCTGTTGGGTCATCGAATCCAACTGGTCGTTGATGTAGTTACCCTGCTGGGTCAACTGCTGGGAGATGGCATTGAAGCGACCGCTCAAACCCTGGGCATTGGTCAACAGCGCCTGACGCGCAGCGCTGTCGTTGGAGTTACCCGCCAATGTCTGCAAAGAGGCGAAGAATGACTGCAGTGTCTTGGTTACGCCGGTGCCGCTGTCAGACAGCAATTTGTCCACCTGGGAGGCCTGCCCCAAGTAGATCTGCGCGTCATTGTCCAGCGATGTCGAAGTACGCAGTTGCGCATCGAGGTAGCTGCTGTATACCCGGCGCACGTCTGCCAAGGTCGTACCGGAACCGATGAACACGTTGCCGTACTGATTGGACGCCTTGGTGGTCTGCACGGTCTGCTGACGCGAATAACCGGCGGTATCGACGTTGGCAATGTTATTACCGGTGGTCAGCAACGAGCTGTGGCTTGCAGACAGACCCGACATCCCGATATTGAGCAAACTCATGGTTCAGACCTTATAAAGTCGTGGTGGCGCCTGCAGCGGCGTAGTTTTGGTAACTCGTCATCTGCCGGGCTATATTCGAAATCTTTTTGGCGTAGTTGGGGTCGGTGGCGTAACCGGCCTTCTGCAACTCGCGTACAAACTGTTCCGGTTTATCGGCCGACTTCAGCACATCTTGATAGCGACTGTTGCTTTGCAGCAGATTGACCAAGTCATGGAAGCTGTCGCGATACGAGGCGTAGGAACGGAACTCGGCCGTCTCCTTGACCATCTCGCCGTTGCGGAATTCGCTGGTAATTGCCCGTGCCGAATCGCCCTTCCAACCCTGGCTGGCCTTGATGCCGAAGAGGTTGTGGCTGCTGCTGCCATCGGGTTGGCGCATGACCGATTTACCCCAACCGGTTTCCAGGGCCGCCTGGGCCACCAGGTAACGTGGGTCGACACCGATGCGGTCGGCGGCTTCCTTGGCCATCGGCAGCATGGCATTGACGAATTCGTCGGCATCACGGAAGGCCTTGCGGGCCGGTGCCAGCGGCGGCTGCGCCACGGCGCGTCCATAAACCTGCATATCCCCTTTCGGCTCGGCAGCCTTGAGCGCGGCCAGCCAGTCGCCATTGGCGAGTTCGCCGGTGGCCGGCTTGACAGCGGCGACGGCGCGATCAGGCAGCAGATTTTGCGCAGGTACATCATTGACCGAGGCCGAAGGCACCAGACCAGCCAGCAGGCGATCGGCAAGTTTGGGCGGCAGGGCCAGGCGACGCTGGTTAAGCAGTTCCATGTCGTTGCGGTGAACACCCTCGGCCCCTTGCGGCGCACTCACGGCCCGCGAAGCCCACAGCGGCCGCTGGCCGTTGGTACGCGACAACGGGCCATCGGTAGCCACGGTTCCGGCAGCCACCGGTGTTGGTACGGCCTTGGCGACCTTGTCCAACGCCTCTTGCTGCTTGGCGGCCGACAACGTCGCGGCTTCGCCGGGCGCCAGCGGTTTGTTCTTGGACATCTGGCGCAGCAGCACGTCGGCCAGGCCGATACCACCGCCTTCGCGGGACATGGAAACGGCCAACTGCTGGTCGTACATTTCCTGATACTGCTTGGCTTCTGGCGTATTCATCGGGTTGTCCTTGCCCAGGGCCTCGGTGGCCGAACGCATGGACTTGAGCATTTCGCCGAGGAACAGCGACTCGAATTCCTGCGCCACCTTGCGCAGGTTGCCGTCGCTGTTCTTGTCGCCAACCTTGAGCTGGTTCAAGCGGTTCAGGTCCGAATAGGAACCCGAATCGCCGCTGGTCAAAGCACCCTTGCGCATATCCATGGCCGGGTCCTCAAATCACGATCAGGTCGGCTTGCAACGCGCCGGCCTGCTTCAAGGCTTCGAGAATCGCCATCAGGTCGCCCGGTGCCGCGCCGACCTGGTTCACCGCCCGGACGATCTCATCCAGGGTAGTGCCCGGGCCGAACTTGAACATTGGCTTGGCTTCTTGCTGGGCATTGACCCGCGAACGCGGCACGACTGCGGTCTGGCCGTTGGACAATGGTCCAGGCTGGCTGACGATCGGGTCTTCGGTGATGGTCACCGTCAGGCTGCCGTGGGTCACGGCGGCCGGGGAAACCTTGACGTTCTGGCCGATCACGATGGTGCCGGTACGCGAGTTGATGATGACTTTCGCCACTGCCTGGCCCGGGTCGACCTCGAGATTCTCCAGGATCGACAGATAGTCGACCCGCTGGCTCGGGTCCAAAGGTGCGGTGACGCGGATCGAGCCGCCATCGATGGCCTGGGCCACGCCTGGGCCGAGCATGTCGTTGATCTTGTCGACGATGCGCTTGGCGGTGGTGAAGTCGGAACGGTTGAGGTTCAGGGTCAGGCTGTTGCCCTGGTTGAAACCGCTCGGCACCGCACGCTCCACCGATGCGCCGCCAGGGATGCGACCGGCCGACGGAACGTTGACGGTGATCTTGGAACCATCACGCCCCTCGGCATCGAAACCGCCCACCACCAGGTTGCCCTGGGCAATGGCGTAGACGTTGCCGTCGATCCCCTTGAGCGGCGTCAACAGCAAGGTGCCGCCCCGCAGGCTCTTGGAGTTACCAATGGACGAAACGGTGATATCCACCTGCTGGCCAGGCTTGGCGAACGCCGGCAGATCGGCACTGATCGACACCGCCGCGACGTTCTTCAACTGCACGTTGCCGGAACCCGCCGGCACCTTGATGCCGAACTGCGACAGCATGTTGTTGAAGGTCTGTAGGGTGAACGGGGTCTGGGTGGTCTGGTCGCCGGTGCCATTGAGGCCCACGACCAGGCCGTAGCCGATCAACTGGTTTGAACGCACGCCGGAAATGCTGGCGATGTCCTTCAGGCGCTCGGCTTGAGCGGTAAAGGCCACCGACATCACCAAGGCACCCATCAACAGCTGCTTAAGATTCAACTGGGCCACCTAGAAAGGGAACTTCGGGCTGAGGAAGAAACGGTCGAACCAGCCTGGCTGGCTCGCATCGGCAAACGCACCGGTGCCCGAATAAGTGATGCGCGCATCAGCCACACGGGTCGAGGAAACCGTGTTGTCGGTGGCGATGTCATCGGCGCGAACCATGCCGGCGATGCGCACCAGCTCGTCACCGGTGTTGAGGGTCAGCCACTTCTCGCCGCGCACGACAATGATGCCGTTGGGCAATACATCGGCAACGGTGACGGTGATCGAACCGGTCAAGCTGTTGCTCTGGCCGGACTTGCTGTCGCCCTTGGTGGCGCGGTCGGAGCCGTAGCCTGCGTTGAGACTCAGGTCATTGCCACCGATCGGGTTGTTGGTGGTCAGGCTGGAGCCGAACAACGAGGTCAAGCCAACGCTGGTCTTGCTGGTCTTGTCCAATTGCGAGTTGGCGTTCTTGCTGGCCTGGGTGCGCTCATTCAGGGTGATGGTGATGATGTCACCGACCCGGAAAGCCTTGCGGTCGCTGTACAGGTTCTGTTCGAAACCGGCCTGGTAGATCGAGCCATTGTTCGCAGCGGCCGGCAACGGCGTGCGCGGCAACACCGGAGCGTAATACGGGTCATTGGGCCTGGGTGTCGGCGCGACACAGCCCGCGAGTGCGGTGATCCCACTCAGTGCCAGAACAGATACGAAGCGTTTCATGACCCTACCTCTTGGTGTTGCAGGCGACCTCAGGCCGCCCCATAGACGTGATTACAGATTCTGCGTAACGAACGAGAGCATCTGGTCGGCGGTGGAGATCACCTTGGAGTTCATCTCATAGGCGCGCTGGGTGGTGATCATGTTGACCATCTCCTCAACGGTGCTCACGTTGGACGTTTCCAGGGTGTTCTGCAGCGTGGTGCCGAAACCGTTCAGGCCCGGGGTGCCGATTTGTGGCGCACCGCTGGCGGCGGTTTCCAGGAACAGGTTGTTGCCCACCGCTTGCAGGCCGGCCGGGTTGATGAAGTCGGCGGTCTGCAGGTTGCCGATCACCTGGGCGGCCGGGTTGCCCGCAATGGTGATGGACACGGTGCCGTCACGGCCCACGGTAAAGGTTTGGGCATCGTTCGGGATGATGACCGCAGGCTCCAGGGCGAAACCGCTGGCGTTGACGATCTGGCCGTTGGAGTCGAGGTGGAACGTACCGTCACGGGTGTAGGACGTGGTGCCGTCCGGCTGCAGGATCTGGAAGAAACCGCGACCGTCGATGGCCATGTCCAACGGTTGCTCGGTGGTTTGCAGGCTGCCGGCGTTGAAGTTTTTCTGGGTGCCGACAATGCGCACACCGGTACCCACTTGCAGGCCCGACGGCAATTCGCTGTCCTGGGTCGACTGGGCGCCAGGCTGGCGTTTTACCTGGTACAGCAGGTCCTGGAACTCGGCACGATCACGTTTGAAACCCGTGGTCGACACGTTCGCCAGGTTGTTGGAAATGGTCGTCAGGTTGGTGTCCTGGGCGGACAGACCTGTTTTGGCAACCCATAGAGCCGGAAGCATTCGATTCTCCTCGTACGCCTGTTTTTCGGCGCGACGCTGTAATTAATGATTAGATTTGCAAGACCCGAGCCATGGCCTCATCGCCTTCTTTGGCGGTGTTCATCATCTTGACGTGGAGCTCGAACTGCTTGGCCAGGGCCAGCACCGAAGTCATTTCATCCACGGCGTTGACGTTGCTCGCTTCCTGGAAGCCCGATACCAACTGCACGTTGGCATCGACAGGCGCCGGCTGGCCGTCCTTGGTACGGATCGAGCCATCCAGGCCTTTGTTCATGTTCTTGAGGTCCGGGTTGACCAGCTTGATACGGTCCACTTCAGCCATCACACGCGGGCCTTCGCCCATGGCGCGGATACTGATGGTGCCGTCCTGGCCGATTTCGATTTTCTGCTCCGGCGGCACGGCAATCGGGCCACCGTTGCCCATCACCGGCATGCCGTTGCCGGCCCGCAGCACGCCCAGGGCGTCAACATTGAGGCTGCCGGTGCGCACGTAGCTTTCACCGCCGTCGGGATTCTGCACCGCCATCCAGCCTGGCCCGCTGACCGCCACGTCGAGGTCACGACCGGTTTCCACCAGCGCACCCGGGGTGAAGTCAGTAGCAGGACGCTCGGACAGGGCAAACGCCCGCGCCGGAAAGCTGTCGCCGAACACCGGCATCGACCGTGCCTGCTCCAGGTCTTTGTGAAAACCATTGGTGGAGATGTTCGCCAGGTTGTTGGCATGAGCCCTTTGCGCCAGTGCGTTCTGGCTGGCGCCGGTCATTGCCACATAAAGGTACTTGTCCACTGTCGTTCCTCTGCATGCCGGACGTTTGCCGCCCACTGCTGTATTGCACAGCCTCAAGCAATTTGCAGACCAACTTTTTTCTGGCGCCCCAGGGCCCGGTAAACAAAGGCTTTGGGAGTCTCGAAGGGTTCTGGAGGAATGTATCGAAGACGAAAAACCGGCGGTGTTGTGCCGCTTACGGCAACGCTTGACCTTGGGCAAGGGCCATCACGAGCAAGCTCACTCCTACATGGGCCTCAAGTGCTCAAAATCCCGTGGGAGCGAGATTGCTCGCGATGAGGCCAGCAAAACACAACAGGTAAATAGCTATGACTCCGTTTTACCCACCTCATATTCCCGCAACTTATTGGCAATGGTGGTATGTGAAACCCCCAACCGCTTGCCCAACTGCCGGCTGCTGGGGTGTTCGGAATAAAGACGCTCCAGCACCGCTTTCTCGAAACGCCCGACGATCTCGTCCAGCCCGCCCTCCAGGGAAAAATCGCCAAGGGGTTGGCGCACGCCATAGTCCGGCAGGCGGATATGCTCGGCCTTCACCGTCCCGCCATCGCACAGGGAAACGGCCTGGAACAGCACGTTTTCTAATTGCCGGACATTGCCCGGCCAGTGGTAATGACTGAGACGGTCCATCGCCGCCGGGGCCAGCTTGGGCAGCGCGCAGCCGATCTGGCGACTGGCCTGGTCGAGGAAATGCTCCACCAGCGGCGTCAGACCATCGAGGCATTCGCGCAGGGGCGGAATGTGCAGGGAAAGGACATTCAAGCGGTGGTACAAATCCTGACGGAATTCACCCCGGGCGCAGAGTTCGGACAAATCCACCTGGGTGGCGCAGATCACCCTGACATCCAGATACACCTCTTCGTCGCTGCCGACACGACGGAAGCAACCGTCCTGCAAGAAGCGCAGCAATTTCACTTGCAAGCGCGGGCTCATCTCTCCTACCCCATCGAGAAACAGCGTTCCCCCAGCGGTCAGTTCCAACAGGCCAAGCTTACCTTCGGCCCGAGCCCCTTCGAAGGCACCGGGACCGTAGCCGAACAACTCGGTTTCGGCCATGGACTCCGGCAGCCCGGCGCAGTTGAGCGCCATCAAGGGCGATTGCCCGCGCGGGCTCGCCAGGTGACAGGCCCGGGCCAGCAGCTCCTTGCCAGTGCCGGTTTCACCCTCTATCAATAGCGGTGCGTCCAGCGGGGCCATGCGCCGGGCCTCGCGGACCACTGCGGCCATGACCTTGGAACTCTGGAAAATACTGTCGAAGCCGCGCAACTCCTGCTTGCGTACGTTATAGATGCGCTCGCCCACACGGTCGGCGCGGTGCAGCGTCAGCACCGCACCGGCCATGGCCTCGCTGTCGTCGTGCTCCGACTGCAGCGGGGCGATGTCAGCCAGGAACACATCGCCCCGGACCTTGACCCGCAGACCGTTGATGCGCGACTGGTTGGCGCGTACCAGTTCCGGCAGGTCGAAATCCTCGGCGTACCGCGACAGGGGGATGCCCGGCACCTCGTCCACCCGCACTCCGAGCAACTGCGCCGCCGCCCGGTTGGCCGCGACGATGGAGCCGCCCATGTCGATGGACAACACCGGGAACTCCAGGGCGCCGAGCAAGGCGTTGAGTTCCATGTGCCGACGCTCGCTGGGCATCAGTCCGACACGCTTGACGCCAAACACCCCGGCGATGCCCTCGAATTTCGGACGCAGAGCCTGGAATTGAATGTTGATCAGGTTGGGACAGTGCAGGTAGATCGCGTTGCCATGCTCACCGCCGACCTCCCCCCGGGCGACGTTGATGCCGTACTCCACCAGCAAATTGAGAATGTCCCGCAGGATGCCGATGCGGTTCTGGCAATGGACTTTGATGCGCATGAAAAAGGCCCGGGTGCAGATGAGATAGAAAGGCGCCATTCAAGCCCAACACACATCCTGTGGCGAGGGAGCTTGCTCCCGCTGGGCTGCGAAGCGGCCCCGTTTTTAGGACTGCTGCGCAGTCCAGCGGGAGCAAGCTCCCTCGCCACGGTGTTTTGTGTCGGATTTTTTGTCTGGGCGCACAAATAGTCGTCAAGATTATGTGACAGTTGTAGGCCATTTCCCACTCGAAAATCCCGCCCCTGCCGACATACGCCTCAAGACGTAACGAAAACTTTACAAAATCATAAGTTCTCGACTTCGCAGGCCCGCGTCCCTCTGCTGCACCAGCGCCTGCTTCGGGTTATCTCTAATGCATCGCTGGACATAACAACAAACACGTCTTCCCCCAGAGGGAAATCAGCAGGAGAGCAGCATGAAGCAGACGCAGTACGTGGCCCGCGAGCCCGATGCGCAAGGTTTTATCCACTACCCCGCCGAAGAACACGCGGTGTGGAACACGCTGATCACCCGCCAGTTGAAAGTCATCGAAGGCCGCGCGTGCCAAGAGTACCTGGACGGCATCGACAAGCTTGGCCTGCCCCACGACCGTATCCCGCAACTGGGCGAGATCAACAAAGTGCTCGGCGAGACCACCGGCTGGCAGGTCGCCCGCGTACCGGCGCTGATCCCTTTCCAGACCTTTTTCGAACTGCTCGCCAACAAGCAGTTTCCAGTGGCGACCTTCATTCGTACCCGTGAAGAACTGGACTACCTGCAAGAGCCGGACATTTTCCACGAGATCTTCGGCCACTGTCCGTTGCTCACCAACCCCTGGTTCGCCGAATTCACCCACACCTACGGCAAACTCGGCCTACAAGCTTCCAAGGAAGAACGCGTCTACCTGGCGCGCCTGTACTGGATGACCATCGAGTTCGGCCTGGTGCAAACACCCCAGGGTCGGCGCATCTACGGAGGCGGCATCCTGTCGTCACCCAAGGAAACCGTGTATTGCCTGTCCGACGAGCCGGAGCATCAAGCGTTCGACCCGCTGGAAGCCATGCGCACGCCGTATCGCATCGACATCCTGCAACCTGTGTATTTCGTGCTGCCCGAGCTCAAGCGCCTGTTCGACCTGGCCCACGAAGACATCATGGGCATGGTCAAGCGTGGTCGGGAACTGGGCTTGCACGCGCCGAAATTTCCACCGAAAGCCGCCTGAACCGCGATTTTTGATCTCAATTGAGTCTGTTGCACAGCGCTGCTTTGCTTTAGCGTGGGTGCATCGACGTTTTTAAATATTCGATCCGGGAACACACCATGAACACTCTGAACCAAGCCCATTGCGAAGCCTGCCGCGCCGACGCCCCGCAAGTCAGCGACGAAGAACTGCCGGTATTGATCAAGCAGATCCCGGACTGGAACATCGAAGTGCGCGACGGCGTGATGCAGTTGGAAAAAGTCTTCCTGTTCAAGAATTTCAAGCACGCCCTGGCATTCACCAACGCCGTCGGCGAGATCTCCGAGGCCGAAGGCCACCACCCTGGCCTGCTCACCGAATGGGGCAAGGTCACCGTGACCTGGTGGAGCCACTCCATCAAGGGCCTGCATCGCAACGATTTCATCATGGCCGCCCGCACCGACGACGTAGCCAAGACCGCCGAGGGCCGCAAGTAATGCATTTTGACGCCATCGGCCGGGTGCCCGGCGATCCGATCCTCGGCCTGATGGAAGCCTACGGGGCGGACAGCAACCCGAGCAAGTTCGACCTGGGCGTGGGCGTCTACAAGGATGCCCAGGGCCTGACGCCGATCCTTGAATCGGTGAAGCGGGCCGAACAGTGGCTGGTGGATCGCCAGACCACCAAGACCTACATCGGCGGTCACGGCGATGCTGCGTTCGGAAAGCTGATCAGTGAGCTGGTGCTGGGCGTCGACTCCGCCTTGATCAAAGAAAAACGTGCCGGCGCTACCCAGACCCCGGGCGGCACCGGCGCCCTGCGCCTGAGCGCCGACTTCATCGCCCAATGCCTGCCGGGCCGTGGCGTCTGGCTGAGCAACCCGACCTGGCCGATCCACGAAACCATCTTCGCCGCCGCAGGCGTCAAGGCCAGCCATTACCCATACGTAGGCGCCGACAATCGTCTGGATTTCGAGGCGATGCTGGCGACATTGAGCCAAGTGCCCAAGGGTGATGTGGTACTGCTGCATGCCTGTTGCCACAACCCCACCGGCTTCGACCTGTCCCATGACCAATGGCGCCAGGTGCTGGATGTGATGCGCAGTCGCGCCCTGCTGCCGCTGATCGACTTCGCCTACCAGGGCTTTGGCGACGGGCTGGAGCAAGACGCGTGGGCGGTTCGGTTGTTTGCCGATGCGCTGCCGGAAGTGCTGATCACCAGTTCCTGCTCGAAAAACTTCGGCCTGTATCGCGACCGCACCGGTGCGCTGATCGTCTGCGCCGGGGATGCCGGGAAACTGCTGGACATCCGCAGCCAACTGGCGAACATCGCCCGTAACCTATGGTCGACGCCGCCGGACCATGGCGCAGCAGTGGTCGCGACGATTCTGGGCAACCCGGAACTGAAAAGTCGCTGGGCCGATGAAGTGGAGGCCATGCGCCTGCGTATCGCCCAATTGCGCAGCGGCCTGCTGGAGGCCCTCGAACCCCATGGCTTGCGCGAACGCTTCGCCCACATCGGCGTGCAACGCGGGATGTTTTCCTACACCGGCCTGACACCGGAACAGGTCAAGCACCTGCGCGAGCGCCACAGCGTGTACATGGTCGGCACGGGTCGGGCAAACGTGGCGGGCATCGATGCCACGCGCCTGGATTTGCTGGCCGAGGCAATTGCGGATGCGTGCAGGTAACATCACCCGTCGCCTGTTGATGTTGCGTGGCGAGGGAGCTTGCTCCCGCTCGGCTGCGCAGCAGTCGTAAATCAGGCCTGGCGCGGTTACCTGGAAGGTCCCATTGCTCCACAGGGGGCGGCTTCGCCGCCCAGCGGGAGCAAGCTCCCTCGCCACAGTGGATCGAACCAGCCCCAAGCCACCCGCCGCTCCTTGGGCGATTACTGGCCCGTCCACTCCCGCACAAACTGCCCGACATCTTCCTGCGGCGCCGTACGCGCTTCTTTCTGCGGCGTGCCCAGGTAGAGGAAACCGATCACCTCTTCCCCATCCTCAAGACCCAGCCCCCTGGCGACATGCGGTGAATAGGCCAGCTCACCAGTGCGCCACACACCACCGATGCCCTGGGCATAAGCGGCGAGCAAGATACCGTGGGCCGCACAGCCCGCCGCCAGCAACTGCTCGGCTTTCGGGATTTTGAAATGGTCCTGCAAACGCGCGATCACGACCACCACCAGCGGTGCGCGCAGCGGGCCGTTGAGGGCTTTTTCCACAACGGCTTCGGACACCAGCGGGTCATTGAATCGCGCCGCTTCGGCCAGCAGCTCGCCCATGCGATGACGAGCCTGTCCTTCGACGGTCAGAAAGCGCCACGGCCGCAATTGGCCATGATCCGGCGCCCGCATGGCGGCGGCGAACATGACTTCGCGCTGTTCGGGCGTAGGTGCCGGGTCCACAAGGCGCGGGACGGAAACACGGTTGAGCAAAGCGTCGAGAGCCTGCATCGGCCACCTCCTGAAAAAATGTCCGACTATTCTAGTGGCTGTACGGTCCATTGGTTAGTTCAAATTCCGCAACCAGGATTCCACGCCACGCCAGCGCTACCGGGCGTCGGTTTACATGAGCCTTGCCGCAGGTAGAATGGCGCCCTTCCCTTCAGCCCGAGCAGACTTCATGGCGTTGCCGACCCTGCGGATCATTGGTTTCATCATCGGCATCTTCCTGATCACCCTGGCGATCTTCATGGTCGTACCGATGGCCACCCTGGTGATTTTCGAACGCACCCGCGATCTGCCATCGTTCCTCTGGTCGAGCATGATCACGTTTGTCGCCGGCCTGGCGCTGATCCTTCCCGGACGCCCGGAACACGTACATCTGCGCCCGCGCGACATGTACCTGCTGACCGTCAGCAGTTGGCTGGTGGTGTGTATCTTCGCCGCGCTGCCCTTCCTGCTGACCCAGCACATCAGCTACACGGATTCGTTCTTCGAAAGCATGTCGGGCATCACCGCCACCGGCGCTACCGTGCTGAGCGGCCTGGACACCATGTCCCCCGGCATCCTGATGTGGCGCTCGCTGCTGCACTGGCTCGGCGGCATCGGCTTCATCGGCATGGCGGTGGCGATCCTGCCATTGCTGCGCATCGGCGGCATGCGGCTGTTCCAGACCGAGTCCTCGGACCGCTCGGAAAAGGTCATGCCCCGTTCCCACATGGTGGCGCGCCTGATCGTGGCGTCCTACGTGGGCATTACCATCGTCGGCACCCTGGCGCTCTGGTGGGCCGGGATGAGTCTGTTCGACGCCATCAACCATTCGATGTCGGCGATCTCCACCGGCGGCTTTTCCACCTCGGACCTGTCCCTGGCCAAATGGACCCAGCCGGCCGTGCATTGGGTCGCCATCGTCATCATGATCCTCGGCAGCCTGCCGTTCGCCCTGTACGTCTCGATGCTGCGCGGCAATCGCCGGGCGCTGATCAAGGACCAGCAAGTCCAAGGGCTCATCGGGGTGCTGCTGGTGACCTGGCTGGTGCTCGGCACCTGGTATTGGGCGACCACCGACCTGCATTGGCTGGACGCGCTGCGGCACGTGGCGCTGAATGTGACGTCCATCGTCACCACCACCGGCTTCGCCCTGGGGGACTACAGCCTGTGGGGCAATTTCTCACTCATGTTGTTCTTTTACCTGGGGTTCGTCGGCGGCTGCTCCGGCTCAACTGCTGGCGGGATCAAGATCTTCCGCTTCCAGGTCGCCTACATCCTGCTTCGGGCCAACCTCAATCAACTGATTCATCCTCGTGCGGTGATCAAGCAGAAATACAACGGCCACCGCCTCGACGAGGAAATCGTGCGTTCGATCCTCACGTTCTCGTTCTTCTTCGCCATCACCATCTGCGTGATTGCCCTGCTGCTCTCGCTGCTGGGCGTGGAATGGATGACGGCGCTGACCGGCGCGGCCAGTACCGTGTCCGGCGTCGGCCCGGGGTTGGGGGAAACCATCGGGCCGGCCGGCAACTTTGCGCCACTGCCGGACGCGGCCAAGTGGATCCTGTCGGGGGGCATGCTGCTGGGACGATTGGAGATCATTACGGTGTTCGTGTTGTGTATTCCAGCGTTCTGGCGTCATTGACCGGTTTGGCCACGCTTGCCATGCGCGCCCGGTATTCGCCGGGCGTGGCGTCAAACCAGCGACGAAAGGCTCGGAAAAAGTTGCTCGGGTCGGCGAACCCCAACAGATAGGCAATCTCCAGCAGCGTCATGGTCGGCTGCGCCAGGTATTGCTCGGCCAGCTCGCGACGGGTGTCGTCGAGCAAATTCTGGAAACTGGTGCCCTCCTCTTGCAAGCGCCGTTGAAGAGTGCGTTGGGACAGGTGCAGCGTCTGCGCCACCACATCTCGCTTGGGCTCGCCCTGGGGCAGCAGCCGACACAGCACTTGCCGCGCCTTGTGGGTCACGCGGCTCTCGGAAAAGCGCGCCAGGTATTCACCGGCAAACCGATCATGAAGCTGCGCCATGGCCTCGTTGGCCGTGGGCAACGGCGCTTCCATATCGGCCCGTTCGAAGATCAGCGCGTCATAAGGCGCACCGAACGCCAGGGGCGCAGGGAACGCTTGTCGATAAGGGGACAGGTCAACCGGCTCGGCGCCCTGGAACAGCACCTTGACCGGGTGCAGGGGGCGTCCGGTCAGCCAGTTGCACAAGGCCAGCGCACACGCCAGGGACGCTTCGGCACTTTGACGGGTGGGCGGAAGATGGTCGCCATGCACCGTCAGGATCAGCCCGTAGCCCTCCTCCAGCCGACGAAAACTCAGGTCGGCGCTTTCGGCGATTATTCGCTGATAACGCACCAGCCGCTGGAAGCCTTCCGCCAGCGTTCGGCTGGACATCAAGGCATAGCCAACCACATGGAACGAGGCCGGGCGCACCACTTTGCCCATGTTCAAGCCGATGGCCGGGTTGCCCGACAGTTCCACCGCCCGTTGCCACAGGCGGGTCATCGAGTCCTGGGGAAAACGTGCATCCGGATCGTCCAGCGCGTCAAAGTCCAGCCCCAATTGCTTGAACAGCAGCCGGCAATCCAGGCCATCCATTTCCAACGCCTTGACGATCCCCATCGCCCAGCTAGAAGAAGTCGTTCGTTCGCGCATGACGTTTTACTTGCATGACGAGCCGCGGGGTACGGCTGGATTTGCGGAGGATACCAGCGTCCTCCACTACAAAAAGCAAGGGTATTTGTAACACAGGACACTAGAGTGGCGCCCATTGTCACTGGCCGTCGCCCACGATCGCTCTAGACTTTAATCAAAGAAAAATAACCACAGAGCCCGCAGTCGTGGAAAACACCAGACGATTCAATACCTTCGCTGAGTTCTACCCGTACTACCTCAGCGAACACAGCAACAGCACTTGCCGACGATTGCACTTTGTCGGCACGTCCCTGCTTGTGGTGATTCTTGCCCTGGCATTCGTCGCAGGTACTGGGTGGTGGCTGATCGCCTTGCCTGTGGCCGGTTATGGCTTCGCCTGGGCCGGGCACTTCTTCTTTGAAAAGAACCGCCCTGCCACGTTCCAGCATCCGTTCTACAGTTTGCTTGGCGACTTCGTGATGTACCGCGACATGTGGCTGGGCAAGGTCGCGTTCTAGGCATTGATGCCCCTGCAGCCAAAGGACTTTCGATGAATACCCATGCGCGCTTTACCCACATGCAGGACGGCACCGAGGAAGACTGGGCGATCATCGCGGCCGACTTCAGCGCTTATGCCCGGCAACTGCCCAGCCGGATCCTGGCACACCTGAAATTGCTCGACGGGGATTTCGGCGGCTTCCCGGTGGACCGCCTGACGCACTCGCTGCAAACCGCGACCCGCGCCTACCGGGACGGCCGTGACGAGGAATACGTGATCTGCGCCCTGCTCCACGACATTGGCGACACGCTGGGCTCCTACAACCACCCCGACATCGCCGCCGCCATCCTCAAGCCCTTCGTCAGCGCCGAAAACCTGTGGATCGTGGAAAAGCATGGGATCTTCCAGGGCTACTACTTCTTCCATCACCTGGGCATGGACCGGCACCTGCGCGAGCAATTTCGCGAGCACCCGCACTACCAGGCGACCATCGACTTCTGCGCCCGGTATGACGCCGCAGCGTTCGACGCCGACTACGACACGCTGCCGCTGAGCTTCTTCGAGCCGATGCTGGAAAGGGTATTCGCCACACCGAAGCAGTCGATCTACAAGGCCGCGATGGCGGACCAAACCCCGCCCTGAACATCACACGAACCTACGTGGCGAGGGAGCTTGCTCCCGCTGGGCGGCGAAGCCGTCCCTTCCTAATAGGGCCCAAAAAACAGGGCCGCTTCGCGCCCCAGCGGGAGCAAGCTCCCTCGCCACGGGGGTAAATAGTTGCTCGAAAGGTGTCAGGCCAGCCTACACCGGCTCGGCAACGTTCAACTCAGCCTTGAGCAACGCCTCCCGCGCCTGGGCCTCTGCCAACCGATACAGCTCGATCGACCCATCCCAGTGCTCGATCAGTGCCGTGCACGACTCGACCCAATCGCCGCAGTTGAGGTACTCCACCTCGCCCACCTTGCGGATTTCGGCATGGTGGATGTGCCCGCATACCACGCCATGCAGTTCACGCTTGACGCATTCATGGGCGATGGCTTCCTCGAAGTCGCTGATGAAGCTGACGGCGGTCTTGACCTTGTGCTTGAGGTACGCCGACAGCGACCAGTAACCGTAGCCATAACGGGCCCGCCAATGGTTGAGCCAACGGTTCAGCGTGAGGGTGAACTCGTAGGCCGAATCGCCAAGGAACGCCAGCCAGCGGTGATAGCGGGTGATGACATCGAACTGATCGCCATGGATCACCAACAGATGCCGACCATCGGCGGTGACATGCACCGCCTCGTCCACCAACTGGATATTGCCCAGGATCAGCTTCGAGTAGCGTCGCAGGAATTCATCATGGTTGCCGGTGACGTAGATCACCTCGGTGCCGCGCTTGCTCATGGTCAGCAAGCGGCGAATGACGTTGGTGTGGGCCTGGGGCCAGTACATGCCACCACGCAGTTTCCAGCCGTCGATGATGTCGCCCACCAGGTAAATCTTGTCGGCGTGGTAGCCCTTGAGGAACTGCGACAGATGTTCAGCCTGGCAGTCTCGGGTGCCCAAATGCACATCGGAAATCCACAGGGTGCGGACACGCTGTTTGCGGCTGGGTCTGGCAAGCTCGGCGCTGGTCATGGGCAACCCTCTGATCGTTTGGACCACTGTGCACGCCAGCGGTTAATGGCCCATGACAGGCAAAAGTCGATTACATGACAGCGCGAGTAGCCGCCCCCTCGGTGTAGACTGGCGGCCTGCCACGGGAGACCGCGATGAGACCGATCCTCACGCTACGCCAATACAGCCACGACTTGATTGTCCACAGCCATGACCATGCCCAATTGGTGTTCGGGCTGTCCGGTGCGCTGGATTTCGAGGTCGAAGGTTGCGGCAGCCAAGTGGTGCAACAGAGTTTCGTGGTGGTGCCGGCCGGCGCCCATCACGCCTGTGACAGCCCTCACGGCAGTCGTTGCCTGGTGCTGGACGTGCCGAGCGACGAATGGGTCGGGCAATCCCTGGGGGATCATGCCGACGCCAGTCGCCGATTGCTCGACAACACCGCGCGCCTGCCCCTGGACGCTGGGCAAAGCCAACTGGTCAGTTGGCTGGCGGGCAGCCCCGTGGAGGACCCGCTGATCGCCCAGCAAGGCGCGGTGCTGCTGCTGGCCAGCCTCAACGGCATCCGCCAGGAAACGAGTGGCGGCCGGCGCCTGCCTTACGCCGCGCTCGACGCCCACATCGACCGGTACGCCGCCTATCCGTTGCAAGTGGCGGACCTGGCGCGGGTCGCCGGCCTTTCCAGCGCCCGCCTGCACGCCCGTTTCGTCGCCGAATGCGGACAAACGCCGATGGACTACATTCGCAGTCGCCGCATGCACAAGGCCGTCATGTTGCTGCGCGATTCGGACCTGCCCATTGGTGAAGTCGCCCATCAGGTCGGCTACAGCTCCCAGAGCGCCTTTGCCGCCGCGGTACTGCGTGAATTCGGGGCTTCGCCGGGTAAACTGCGACGACAGCGCTAGAATCGCGCTAAAAATCGCCAGGTTGGCGACAGACACCGCCGCCTCAGCCACGCTTAAATAACGCAATCTGCGAGGGGCAATCCCGTGGGAGCGAGCTTGCTCGCGATTGCTTTGTGTCAGTCAACCTCTGCGCTGCCTGAAGTAGCGCTTTCGCGAGCAAGCTCGCCCCCACAGAAAACGCTCACATTGCCCCATTGTGTCCATCGCCAGTTCTGGTTTATCTGCCCAAAGGATCGCAATGACTCCCCGTACCGCCCTCGGCGCCCTCCACATCGGCGCACTCATGTTTGGCCTGACCGGTGTGTTCGGCAAACTTGCCGCCGCTTCGCCGGCGATCATCGTGTTCGGTCGCGCCGTATTCGCCGTGCTGGCCCTGGCGGTGTTTGCCCGGTTCGCCAGCAACACCCGCTGGCAGAAACTCCGGGCCGAGGACGGTCGACGCTTGTTACTGGGTGGGCTGTTGCTGACCGGGCATTGGGTGAGTTTTTTCATGGCGGTCAAAATCGCCGGGGTGGCCATCGCCACGTTGGGGTTCGCCAGTTTCCCCGCCTTTACGGTGCTGCTCGAGGGACTGATTTTCCGCGAGCGGATTCGCGCCAACGAAATCCTCCTGGTGGTGTTGGTGAGCATCGGCCTGGTGCTGGTGACGCCGGATTTCGACTTGGCCAGCGGCGCTACCACCGGCCTGTTGTGGGCTGTGGCCTCGGGCCTGCTGTTCTCGTTGCTGTCATTGACCAACCGCGCCGGCTCCGCTCACGTGCCGGCGGTGCAGGCTGCGCTGTGCCAGAACGTGGTGGTCGGGTTGTGCCTGCTGCCCATCGCCGCTCCGCAACTGAACGACGTGCGCCCTCTCGACTGGCTGTGGATCGCGTTGCTCGGCGTGTTCTGTACCGGCCTGGCCCACAGCCTGTTCGTCGCCAGCCTGGCGGTGATCAAGGCGCGCACCGCAGCCGTGGTCTTCGCCATGGAGCCGGTCTACGGCATCGCCATGGCCTGGCTGCTGTTCGATGAAAACCCGACGCTGCGCATGTTGGTGGGCGGCGCCGTGATCATCCTGGCAATCATCGTGTCGAGCCAACTGGGTGGTGGCACGAAAAAAGCCGGCGCGGGCGCCGAAGCCGCCTCTCACTGAACCCGGTCGTTGTGGCCCAGGTCCCGCTCCGGGTCGATCTGGTCGCGAACCCGTTGCTTGAGCACCTTCGCCTCGGGAAAACCACCATCGGCCTTGCGCTCCCAGATCTGCGTGTCGTCGCAGCTGATGTGGAATATCCCCCCGGTGCCCGGCACCAGGGACACTTTGCCCAAGTCGTCGCCGAAAGTGCTGAGCAGTTCCTGGGCCAGCCAGGCGGCGCGCAGCAACCATTGGCACTGGGTGCAATAGGTAATGACAACTTCCGGTTTGGGTTCGGCCATTGCAACGGACTCCTGAGTTCAAAGGCGTCGTTATAATACCCGCCTTTGACCGACCGACCCGAGATTGACGATGCGCCGCCTGCTGCCTTGCCTGCTTCTGTTGCTGTTGCCCCTGTTCGCCCAGGCCGTCGACGCGCCACGCATGAAGGTTGGCCTGGTGTTGTCCGGTGGTGCGGCCCGAGGCCTGGCCCACATCGGGGTGCTCAAGGCCCTGGAGGAGCAAGGCATCAAGATCGATGCCATTGCCGGTACCAGCATGGGCGCGGTGATCGGCGGGCTGTACGCCTCCGGCTACAAGATCGATGAGCTGGAAAAGCTCGCCTTGGGCATCGACTGGCAACAAGCGTTGTCCGACGCTCCGCCGCGCAAGGACGTGCCATTCCGGCGCAAGCAAGACGACCGGGATTTTCTGGTAAAGCAGAAATTGAGCTTTCGCGATGATGGCAGTCTCGGCCTGCCCTTGGGCGTGATCCAGGGGCAGAACCTGGCCCTGCTGCTCGAAAGCCTGCTGGCCCACGCCAGCGATACCCGCGACTTCGACAAACTGCCAATCCCTTTTCGCGCGGTAGCGACAGACATCGCCAGCGGCGAAAAAGTGGTGTTCCGCAAAGGCCACCTGCCCAAGGTGATTCGCGCCAGCATGTCGATCCCGGCGGTGTTCGCCCCGGTGGAACTGGACGGACGGCTGCTGGTGGACGGGGGCATGAGCGACAACATCCCGCTGGACGTGGCCCGGGAAATGGGCGTCGACGTGGCCATCGTGGTCGACATCGGCACGCCACTGCGCAACCGCAAGCAACTGATCACAGTGGTGGACGTGCTGAACCAGTCGACCACCTTGATGACCCGGCGCAATTCGGAAGAACAACTGGCGACACTGAAAAAAGACGACGTACTGATCCAGCCGGCCCTGGCGAGCTTCGGCTCAACCGACTTCGGCCGGGCCCGGGAAATGATCGACGCCGGTTACCGCGCCACACACATCCTCGATGCCCGCCTGGCCCGCCTGCGCCCCGCCGAGCCGCCCGACGCCGAATTGATGGCGGCACGCGCCCCGAGTGAACGCACGCCGGTCATCACCGCGATTCGGGTGGAGAACGACTCGAAAGTCGGCGACGACGTGATTCGCTACTACGTTCGCCAAAAGATCGGCGAGCCGCTGGACCTGGGTCGCTTGCAGACCGACATGGGTACGTTGTACGGCCTGGATTACTTCGAGCAGGTGCAATACCGCGTGGTGCACAAGGGCGCGGATCAAACTCTGGTGATCAGCGCGCGAGGCAAACGCACCGGTACGGACTACCTGCGACTGGGCCTGAGCCTGTCGGACGACATGCGCGGCGACAGTGCCTTCAACCTGGGCGCAAGCTACCGGGTCAACGGTATCAATCGCCTGGGCGCCGAATGGCTGACCCGCGCGCAGATCGGCGACAAGCAGGAGCTGTACAGCGAGTTCTACCAGCCATTGGATGTGGGTTCGCGCTACTTCATCGCCCCCTACGGGCAATTCGAATCGCGCAACGTGGAGTCGATCCTGGACAACGACCCGGTGGCCCAATACCGGGTCGAGCGCTACGGTTTTGGCCTGAACGTGGGCCGTCAGATCGGCAACAGCGGCGAAATCCGCTTCGGTGTGGGCCAGGCTTGGGGCAAGGCCGACGTGCGCATTGGCGATCACGACCAGCCCAGCGAGAACTTCAATGAAGGTTTCTACGAGCTGAAATACTCGTTCGATTCCTTCGACAACGTGTATTTCCCCCATGAAGGCGAAGACATTGGCCTGACCTGGCGCCAGTACGAACCGGGGCTGGGCTCCGACCAGCGTTATCGCCAATGGGAATTCAAACTGGACAAGGCCCTGAGCAGTGGCCCGGATACCTTCATCCTCGGTGGGCGCTACGGCCGGACCCTGGATACAGCCGAAGTGGTGACCTCAAGCTTCGTACTCGGAGGTGCACGGCAGTTGTCGGGGTTTCGTGAAGACGGGGTATCAGGGCAAAACATGAGCCTGATGCGCGCCGTGTATTACCGCCGGCTCACGCCCCGGGCCTACCTGCCGCTGGACTTCCCGCTGTACATCGGCGGTTCGCTGGAGCGTGGCCGGGCGTGGAACAACGACAACGACTTCGACAGCGGCTACATCAGTGCCGCCAGTGTTTTCCTGGGCTTTGACACGCCATTGGGGCCGCTGAATTTCAGCTATGGCTTCAATGACGATGACGAGCAGGCGGTCTACCTGAACCTGGGGCAAACGTTTTGATGGGCTGGGCGTTTGGCTGGAAATGATCGGAGACTGGCAGGCCGCCATCGCGAACGAGCTCGCTCCCACACGTTGTTCTAGCCCTTGGGAGCGAGCCTGCTCGCGATGAGGCCAGCAGACGCAACATCAAATCCAGGAAACTCAGCGAATCCCTGCCAGCAACACCCGGGCAGTCTGCTTGAGCGGTTCGTCGCCCTCCTCAAGCAGTTCCTCAAGCAGCGCCACAGCGGTCTTCAGGTCGCCATCATCGATGCAGTTCTGTGCCTGCTCCAGTTTGACCGAAGGTTCCGGTGACTCGGGTTCAAGGGCCATGCCATCGAAGGTGACAGGCTCAAAGGGCAACGGCTCCAGCTGCAGCGACTGTTCCTCATCAGCGAACGCATCGAGGAAGTCATCGTCCAGCGACTCGGTTTCCAAGGGGGCTTCCCACTGCAGCTCGGGTTCGTCGAAGCTTGAGAGCGACAGGCTCTCGGAAACATCGACAACGGGCGGCGCCGCGGTTTTTTTCTCAATGGACGTATCCGGGTCATCAGCCAGGTCCCAGCTGGTTTCCATGGACAGCGCGTCCAGGTCGAGCTCGAACTCGTCGCTGGCGATCCGCTCAGGCTCAGGCTCAGCTGTCGGTGTCGGTGTCGGTGTCGGTGTCGAGGATTCTGGCGCCGTCACCACCGCAGCGGTGATCGGGGCGACCTTGGGGTAGCGTCCGCGAATGTCCGCCAGCGTTCCCGCATCGACGCCCTGGGCCAGCAAATGCTGTTCCTGCACCTGGAAGCCAATCACGTCGCCCTGCTTGCCCAGTACCTCCAGCAACTTCAGGCCCAGGTCGGTACGCTCCGGCTCCGCCAGCAATGCGGAGCGCAGCAACCCGGCGGCTTCGGTAAAACGACCGTAGGTCAGGTAGATCCCGACACCTTCCAGTACGTCGCCCAAGGGCGCATCACCATTATTGAACGATGCGGCCGTCTCGTGCTGTTCCTTGCCGGAGGGCGACGCATAGGTATCGGCCGCCTCGTCCATCACCGGCTCGGGATGCAGGGACATCGGCTGCGAGTCGGCCTGCTGCTGCCGACGGCGAAGGAACAGCAACAGCGCGAGCCCCCCCAGCAAGCCCACCAGCCCGGCCATCCATAGCCAATCGATGCCTTCCGGCTCCGTGGCCGGCTCTGCGACGGGCTGCGCGTTTTCTACCGCCGCTGGTGCAGCAGGCACCGCTTGCGGCTGCTCCGCTGTCACCGGGGCCGGCGCTGTTTCAGCCAGTCGGGCCTGTAGTTCATCGATGTGCTTGCGCTGACTGGCGATTTCCTCGTCCTGGGCCAGGAGCCGGGTTTGCAACTGGTCGATGGTTTTCTGTTGCTGCTGGTTTTGCAGCACGCTGGCGGCCAATTGTTCGTTGGAAGCATCGGAAGCCGGGCTGGCAGCGGCTCCGGCAGCAGCCGTCGGCAACACCGCCGAATCGGGCAGCAGCAGGCGCTGGCCAATGGAGAGCCGGTCGCTGCCGGGGTTCAAGGCCTGGATGGCCTGCATCAACTCGTTGACCGACGCGTTGCTGCCGGCATCGTGCAAGCGTTTGGCGATGACCCAGGGATTGTCTCCCTGCACAACCGTGTAGCGCTTGCCTTGTACCGCTGCTGGCGGCTTGCGGGCAGGTATCGCCTGGCTCGGCATTGAAGGCTGTGGGGCTGCGGAAGAATCCTCGCGGGCAGGCACGATGCCCGGCGCGCCCGGCGGATCGATCAACACGGTGTATTCCCGCAGCACGCGGCCGTTGGGTTGACTGACCTGCACAAGGAAATTGAGGAATGGCTCCTCCACCGGTTTGCTGGACGTTACCTGGATGAAGCTGCGCTCGCCGCGCAATACCGGCGTGAAGCGCAGGCTATTGAGAAAAAACAGTCGCTCCACGCCCGCACGACTGAAATCGTCCGGGCTCGCCAGGCTGGCCGACAGATCACCCTCGCCGAGCCCGGCCACATCGAGCAGGGCGATTTCGGCGCGCAATGGCTGGTTCAGGGCGGAGTGGAGGGTGATCTCACCCAACCCAAGCGCAGCCGCCAGGGCCGGATATCCCAATATACCCACGACGACCGACACGTTGACCCAACGGCGCAACGTGGACTGCAGACTTCCAAGCATGGGCATCCCTTTCGATTACCAGACTGAGCGAAACGCATCCGATACGAACGCTTAGTACTGGTTATAGTTCGCTAACCGCCGAATCTCAAAAGACGGAAGGCTGGGATTTACCTCAGGATTTTTCCAGATTGGCCAGGATCGTGCCGTGGACCCGCATGCACACGCGCATGTCGGCCTCGTCGACGCCCTCGAATAACTCCCGGCGCAGTTGGGTGGCGATGGTTTCGATTTGTTCGATCAACGGCCTGGCCGGCGCACAGAGCACGATTTTCTTCGCCCGGCGATCCTCCGCCACTGCCTGGCGCTGCACCAACCCCTGGGTTTCCAGGCTGTCGAGCAAACGGGCCAGGGTCGGGCCTTCGACGGCAACACTCTGGGCCAGTTCGCGCTGGGTCGGCGCCTGTTCGAAACGGGCCAGGTGCAACAGCACCAGCCAGCGTGCCTGGGACAGCCCCAGCCCGGCCAGGCGACGATCCAGCTCGGCGCGCCAGCCACGAGACATTTGCGCCAGTTGCATGCCAAATCGGTGTTGATCGGTTAACGGCATATAAGAACTCATCAGATCGAAAATAGAGAAAAACTAATTATTAGTCAGCTAAGCATGAGCTTTGGATTCAGGCAAGGTTTCACCCCGTACTGAATCGTTAAAGGCGTCTAACTGATTGATCAAACTTCAAATTCCGACTGCAACGCGGCGCGGACGCAGTACAGGACGCCTTCCGGAACCCGACCGACAAACAGCGCGGCAACGTCCGAGACCGGCGGCAACTCGCCTTCGCCATCCAGAAATGCATCCTGCACCTCGCCCATCAATTCCTCAGGCAGGTCCAGCGCTTGTTCCAGGGACAATTGCTGCTGGCCGATGGCCTCGGCCAGCATCGAATAGACGTTTTTCTCGGAACACTGCAATTGCCCGGCGATCTGCAGTGGCGTCATGCCGGCCCGAGCCAGCGTGATGAGCTCATGGCGTATGTCGGCCACAGCCTTGGGAGCCTCGGCCTCGCCGCCCAATACCTGGAGGAACGCCTCGCCATAGCGCTCCAGTTTGCGAGCACCCACGCCGCTGACCCGGGCCATGTCGGCCAGGGAAGCGGGTTGGCTGCGCAGCATCTCCAGCAGCGTCGAGTCAGGGAAAATGACGTAGGGCGGTACGCCATGCTCCTCGGCCAGTTTGCGCCGCAAGGCACGCAAGGCTTCCCATTGATCGCGCTCTTCGCCGCGCACCAGTTGGCTGGCCTGGCTCTTGCTGCTCTTGATTGCCGTGGCCGGCTTGAGATCACGACGCAGCTCAAGGGTGACTTCGCCCTTGAGCAAAGGCCGGCAGCTCGCGCTCAGGCGCAGGCCGCCGTAGCCTTCCAGGTCGATGTCGGCCAGACCGCGGGCCACCAGTTGTCGGAACAATGATCGCCATTCACTCTCGGTGCGGGCCTTGCCTACGCCGAACACTGAAAGGTGCTGGTGGCCAAAGCTGCGGACTTTCTCGTTGTCCTTGCCCAGCAATACATCCACCAAGTGCCCCACGCCATAGCGCTGGCCGGTGCGAAAAATAGCCGACAACGCCTGGCGGGCCGGTTCAGTGGCGTCCCAGGTTTCCACACCATCGACGCAGTTGTCGCAATGCCCGCAAGGCTGGGGCATGTCTTCATCGAAATAGGCGAGCAAGGTCTGGCGACGGCAACGGGTTTCTTCGCACAGCGAGAGCATGGCGTCGAGCTTGTGCTGCTCCAGGCGCTTATGGCGCTCGTCACCTTCGGAGTTCTGCAGCATTTGCTTGAGCATCACCACGTCTTGCAGGCCGTAGGCCATCCAGGCGTCGGCGGGCAAGCCGTCACGGCCGGCTCGCCCGGTTTCCTGGTAATAGGCCTCAAGGGATTTTGGCAAATCCAGGTGCGCGACAAAGCGCACGTTGGGCTTGTCGATACCCATGCCGAACGCCACGGTGGCCACCATGATCAAGCCTTCCTCGTTGAGGAAGCGCTTCTGGTGATACGCCCGCAGGTCGTTGGGCAGGCCGGCGTGATATGGCAACGCTGGAAAACCCTGCTCGCAGAGGAATGCCGCCACTTCATCGACCTTTTTGCGCGACAGGCAATAGACAATGCCGGCATCGCTGCGGCGTTCGGCCAGGAACGCTAGCAACTGCTTGCGTGGCTGCTCCTTGGGCACGATGCGGTAGAAAATATTGGGTCGGTCGAAACTGGACAGGAACCGCTCGGCGTCCTGCAGGTGCAGGCGCTCGACGATTTCTTCGCGGGTACGTTTGTCGGCGGTGGCGGTCAGGGCGATGCGCGGTACGTCGGGGAACAGTTCCGCCAGTTGCCCCAGTTGCAGGTATTCGCGGCGGAAATCGTGGCCCCACTGGGAGACGCAGTGGGCTTCGTCGATGGCGAAGAGGGCGATGTCCAGGCTTTGAAGGAACGCCAGCATGCGCGGTTGCACCAGGCGTTCCGGCGCCAGGTACAGCATCTTCACTTCACCGCGCTTGATTCGCGCCGCCAGGTCTCGCTGCTGCTCGGCACTGAGGGTGGAGTTCAGCGCGGCGGCGGCGACACCCAGTTCCTCGAGGGTCGCGACCTGGTCGTCCATCAGCGCGATCAGCGGCGAAACCACCACCGCCAGGCCGTTGCGCAACAACGCCGGCACCTGGAAGCACAAGGACTTGCCGCCGCCGGTGGGCATCAGCACCAGGGCATCGCCACCGCTGGCTACGCGCTCAATAATGGCACCCTGGCGGCCACGGAAACTGTCGTAGCCGAAGATGTCCTTGAGGACGCGTTGAGCCTGTTCGAGCATAGAAACTCCAAAAATCACCGAAACATCCCTGCAAGGCTGGTTCAGAATCACAAACGCTGCACCGGCAAATCGTAAGGGCGCGTTTCGAACCGGCGGGACGCCGCAGGGCATCACAAAACGCGGCAGTATACCCGAGGCCTTCGCTGCAAAGGGCGCTGCTGACAAGAGGTGCGTGAGAGATGTGCTGGAGAGGCGCGAACCCCGTGGCGAGGGAGATCCCGCCGCGTCTTCGACGCTGCGCTGTCGCGCAGCAAACAGTTCATCGTAAATTGGAAGAACGCGCGCGGGGCAAAGGCCGTAACCAGCACTGGTGTGTCAGCACCCGAGAGGGAGAGTGACCTGCACGGTATCGGCGTGGAGTCGTTGATGGCACGGCCAGGCCGTGACCTCGTATAAGAGAGTGAATCCTTTCGCCACCGTGTACCCCGCGCGCGTCATTCAATCCTGCGAGGAATTGCCATGGCGCGCAAGA
>NZ_LHVI01000026.1:0-5855 GCF_001269755.1 Pseudomonas sp. Q12-87
CCAGCCACCGTGCCCGCCTGACGCGGATGGACACTAGTTGCGCGATCAAGGCGACGGCTCATCAACTGGCGCGATTGATTTACGCCATGCTCACCAAAGGCCAACCCTACGTTGAGAAAGGGATAGAAGAGTTTGAGGAGAAAAGCCGGGGACGCCAACTGCGGGCTCTGGAGCGCAAAGCCCGAAAGTTGGGTATGCAATTAGTTAAGGCTGCATGATTTTTAGAAGCAAAAACAATGGGTTATATTTTGTTTGATAAGAGCTTGCTCCCGCTGGGTGGCGAAGCCGCCCCAAAAAACAGGGCCGCTGCGCGCCCCAGCGGGAGCAAGCTCCCTCGCCACGGGGGGTACGCGCCTGGCGGGAGGCCAATCCGGTCCTTACCGGCAAGGCAAATACGCCGCGCGGCTGGCCTGGGCGCTCAAGAAGGCCTAGAATTCCCGCATTGTTTATTCCCCAAGGTAGCCCGTAATGTCCTTCGCTGAGCAACTGACCCGCCTGCAAGTCTTCCTCGACGCCGATGAGCTGCACGAAGAGGCGCTGGACTACGTGGCCGCTCACGGCTACCTGACCGCCCTGTCGATCTGCTCCGAAGAGGTGCCGGATCGCGAGTGGATCGACGCGCTGTTCGCCGAAGAGCCGCACTACAGCGACGAAGCCCAGCGCGCCGAAATCGAAGCGACCCTGGTTGGCCTCAAGGCCCATATCGCCCGTCAATTGGCTTCCGACGAGGAATTCGAGTTGCCGTGCGAACTGGACCTGGGCGATGACCCGGACGATTCGGAACTGCGCGGCTGGTGCATCGGTTTCATGGAAGGCGTGTTCCTGCGCGAAGCCGCCTGGTTCGAAACCGCGGAAGAAGAAGTCAGCGAAATGCTGCTGCCGATCATGGTCGGTTCCGGCCTGTTCGACGAGCAACCGGAGTTTTCCGACATCGCCGCCGACGCCAACCTGATGGACGACATGATCGTACAGATCCCGGAAGCCCTCACCGCCCTGTACCTGCTGTGCAACGCCCCGGACGAAAAACCGGCGATCCTCAAGCCACGTCACCACTGAGCGACCGGGTGCCCGCGCCCCTCGGCAACCGCCCCCTGATCGTGCGTTACGCTCTGCTGGCCATCGGCTGGCTGAGCGTGGTGCTGGGGGTCATCGGTATCTTCGTTCCCGTACTGCCCACCACCCCTTTCCTGCTCCTGGCAGCGGCCTGCTTCGCCCGCAGCTCGCCGCGTTTCTACCAATGGCTGGTCGAGCATCCCCGACTCGGCCCGTGGATCAGCGATTACCTCAGCGGCCATGGCATCCCGCTCAAAGGCAAGGTCTACGCCATCGGGCTGATGTGGGCGAGCATTCTCTTCTCTTGCTATCTGGTACCCCTGCCCTGGGCCCGAGGGTTCATGCTCACCAGCGCGGTGTTGGTGACGGTTTATATCCTCAGGCAGAAGACGTTGCGTCGGCCCTGATTCCCACTGTGGCAAGGACCTTCCTGCCTTCAGAAAGCGGCGGGCCTGCCCACAGACCTGTTTTCGTCAAACGAACAAAACCCGCCACATCCAGACTGGAAATGGCGGGTTTTGTCGTTTCAACTCACCTCAAACCGTGTCCACCTTCAACGAATGATCGTTCAACATCCCGTTGATAATGGTGGCCGTGTCCGCCCCGCCTGCAATCATCCCGCCCGCCCCTGGCGTGACGCCGTAGTGGCTGGCGAGGTTGACGCCGGCCAGGTCGATGGTCTGGTTCGCCGTGGCACCGGCAACGGCGCTGATGTCGATGCTGGTCATCACCGACGCCCCGCTGCCGCTGACGGTGAAGTGCAAGTAGTCGTCCAGCGATGCGGCGCTGCCGTTTTCCCCCTGCAACAGCTGTGACAGATCGAGTTTATCGGTACCCAGCGTGAAGTCGGTGATTACGTCATGGCCGCTGTTGCCGGCCTGCCACTGGAAGGTGTCGGCGCCGCTGCCTCCGGTGAGGGTGTTGTTGCCCAGGCCGCCGATCAGCAGGTCATCCCCACCGCCACCGTTGAGCACGTCATGACCCAGGCCGCCGTCGATGCGGTTGCTGGCCCCGTCGCCGGTGAGGGTGTCGTTGAAGTTCGAACCCACGAGGTTTTCGATACTGCTCAGCGTATCGGTGCCAGCGCCCAAGGTGTTCTGCGCAGCCAACAGGCCGAGGTTCACCGTGACTGCCGAACCGGCGTGCGCATAGCTGGCCGTGTCGGTGCCCGTGCCGCCATCGAGCAGGTCGTTGCCCGTGCCGCTGTAGAGCAAGTCATTGCCTGCCCCCCCATGCAAGGTGTTGTTGCCCGAGCCTGCACTGAGTATGTCGTTGCCGTCGCCGGCGTTGAGGACGTTATCACCGTTGCCGGCCAGCAGCACGTCGTCCCCGGAAGTGCCCGTCAGGGTATTCCCCGCCTGGTAGCTGATGCCCACCGCCGCGCTGTCGCTGCCGCCATGGGCGTCGCTGGTGGTGTAGGTACCGTGGTAATCCGACGTGATGTCATGGGCGCCAGCGTAATTGACGGTCATGGTCAGTTGATAGTTTTCCGCGCCGTTGGGGTTGCCGCCGCTGGCATTGGCAATGTTGGTGACGTGGATCTGGTAGTCCCCGTCGGCTGCGGCCGTAAACGAGGCGCCATCGGCGATGGCGATGAAAGGCCCGCCATTGAGGGAATATTCCAGAGTGATATGCCCGGCCGCCAAGTTGTGATCCAGGGTAAGGGTTTCGCCCTGCTTGAGGCTGATGTTGAGCCGGTCTTCATCATTGACGTTATTGTTGGAAACCGCCCCCAGCGCGCCGCTGACCACCAGGACCGCCGTCATGGCCGCGGTATTGGCGACAAAAGCGCTGCGATTGAGGTTGATCGACTGGACATTGTTGCCGGTGAAGCTGGCGGTGCCGGTGCTGCCGGTGAAGTCCGCGCCTTTGGCGACCCATCCCGTATTGAAGCTGGTGGGCGACGCCGTGAGCGGATCGCCGTTGGCGTCGCTGTCGTTTCCGAGCAACAGCTCCCCCGGTACCACGATGTTGCCCGACAGCACGTTGGTAATGACGTTGTCATCGACCGCCACAGGCGGGCTGTTGGGAACGACCTTGACCACCAGGGTGGAACTGGCCAGGTCGCCATCGTTGTCGCTGACGGTGTAGCCGATAGTCTCGGTGATCAAGGTGCTGGTGGCGGTCTGCGAGGTGTAGCTGAACGCGCCCGTGTCCAGATTGACCACCAGGGTGCCGTCGTGGTCGGTGGCGATGCTCACTGTATTGGTTACGGTATTGAAGGTGCCGTGGTTGACCCCGCCGCTGGCGGTCAGCGCGCCTTGGCCGCCGTTGGCCGCCGGGTTGTAGCTGTACGTGGTGCCATCGACCACCAGGCTCTTGACGAACCCGCCATCGGCGCCGAACGAACCGCCCTCGCCGAGCAGGTTGCCGGTGACCGGCGCGCCCTGCACGGTGCCGGAGAGTACCGAGTTGAGCTGGTTCAGGTCGGTGACCACCACCGCGTTGGTATTGGTGTGGGTGCTGCCGTCATAGGCCAGCGGGTCGAGGTTGGTGTTGCTGACACCGCTGCCCAGGCCGATGGCGTAGTTCTTGATGCCGTTCGCGTCGAGAAACGCCTTCCACGCCGCCTCGTCTGCGGTACCGGTTTCCTGGCCCGAGGTGGGCTTGCCGTCGGAGAAGAAGTAGCCGATGTTCTGCGCCCCAGTCAGTTGCCCGGATGTGACAAACGCGGTCTTGGCCGCCGCCACTGCCGCGTCGTAGTTGGTGCCGCCGCCCGCCGACAGGCTTGTGAGGAGCGTCTTGGCGGTGGCCACATCCACCCACACAGAACTCCGGTCGGTGGCGCTGCTGCTGAATGTCACCAGTTGGACTTTCACATCTCCCAGATCATCGTATTTATCCAGCAAGGCGCTGATGGCCTGCTTGGCCAGGTCCAGGCGCGAGAGCCCCGGCACGCCTGAATCGTCGGCCATACTGCCAGACACATCGAGGACGATCAGCAGGTTCGAGTCGATCTCCACCGCCGTCACCGAACGCTCGGATGCGACAGCCTTGGGCACATCATCGACGATGCTCACCACCAGACTGCCGGTGACGCTGTTGCCCGAAGCATCGGTGGCCTTGTAGGTGAAACTTTCACTGAGTGCATTCGGCCCATCATTGGCATTGGGCGTCGTCGTGGCGGGTGAAGTGAGGGTGTAGGCGTAGGAGCCGTCCGGGTGAAGCAATAGCTGACCGTAGGCACCCGTGGCGTTGCCCACCAGGGTGAAAGTCACGGCGCCAGTGGCACCGGTGACCGAACCGACAAGACTGCCGGTGGCGGTTTCGCTGGTGGCGCCCGGGTCGCTGCCGGTGACGGTGCCAGGGGCCAGATCCTGGCCGTCCTGGGTCAGGTCCAGGGCTTTTTCGTAGACGGTGATGTCATGATCGGTTTGAGCGACAAGCACACTGTTGTGGACATCGACAGTGACGGTGGTGGTGCTTTCGTCCCCGTCGGAATCACGCACCGTGTAGGTGAACACATCGGTGGCACCCGGTGCGCCGACAGTGTTCGGGTTGCTGTGATAGACCGCGTTGCCGTTGGCGTCCAGGGTCAGGTAGCCGTAGGTGCCGTTGATCTGGGTGTTCAGGCCGCCGCTCGCCGAAGTCGATGTATCGTTGCCGGCACGCACGCCGATGACCATGCCACCGTCGGCACCCAACACGTCATTACCCAGTACATTGCCATTGACCGTCCCGCCCTCCGCCACCGAGATGGAGTCGGCATGGGCCGTCGGCGCGTCGTCGACAATGTTGATAACGATGGTGCTGGTGGCGGTGTTGCCGAGCGAATCCGTGGCTTGATAGGTAAAGCTTTCAGTCAGGACGTTCGGCCCATCGTTGGCGCTGGGGGTCGTTGTCGCGGGTGACGTCAGCGTATAGGTGTAGGAACCGTCAGGATGAAGCAGCAGTTGACCATAGGCTCCGGTGGCACTGCCCACCAAGGCAAAGGTGACTGCGCCGACGGCACCGCTGACCGAGCCGGCGAGGCTGCTGGTGGCGGTTTCGCTGGTAGCGCTCGGGTTGCTGCCAGTGACGGTGCCAGGGGCCAGGTCCTGGCCGTCCTTGTTCAGGTCGAGGGCTTTTTCGTAGACGATGACTTCCTGATCGGAGGTGGCGACGAGGCAACTGGCGTGAACATCGATGGTGATGGTGGTAGTGCTTTCATCTCCATCGGAATCACGCACCGTGTAGGTGAACACATCGGTGGCGCCCGGTGCGCTGACGCTATCGGGGTTGCTGTGGTAGATCGCGTTGCCATTGGCATCCAGGGTCAGGTAACCGTAGGTGCCGTTGATCTGGGTGTTGAGGCCGCCGTTCGCCGGCGTCGACGTGTCGCTGCCGGCGCGCACGCCAATGACCGCGCCGCTCGCGGCTGGCCCGTCGGCACCGCCCACGTCGTTATTCAGAACATTGCCACTGACTGTCCCGCCCTCATCCACTGAAGCGGAGTCGGCATGAGCGGTAGGCAGGTCATCGACGATGTTCACGTCGAGGTTGCCGTTGGCCGTGGTGCCGTTGTCGTCGGTGACCACAACCGCGAATTGCTCACTGAGGCTGTTGGCGCCGTTGGCGTTCGGATGAGCTTCGTTGTCCAGCAAGGTGTAGCTGTAGCTCACGACGCCGGTGGTGGCGTTGTAGCCTGTGACGGTCAGCGTGTTGCCCAACGCCGTGGTGATTGATTGAGGGAAACCGGCGGCCACACCGCCAGTGACGACGTTGATGCCACCGACGCTCAAGGTCTGCACGCCATCCAGCGCCGTCACGGTGAAGGTGCCGTTTTGGGTCAGCGCCGGCGCATCGGGGCTGCTGCCGTCGCT
>NZ_LHVI01000027.1:0-1232 GCF_001269755.1 Pseudomonas sp. Q12-87
GTGATTGGGCCGGAGGCGACATGGTCCGCACCTTGGGTGTCGTTGGTCAGTACGCTGCCGGTCAGGGTCAGGTGGGTTTCCGAGGCGGTACCGTTGCTGTCGTCCACAGCTTTTGGCAGGTCGTCGACGATGTTCACGTCGAGGTTGCCGTTGGCGGTGGTGCCGTTGTCGTCGGTGACCACAACCGCGAATTGCTCACTGAGGCTGTTGGCGCCGTTGGCGTTCGGATGAGCTTCGTTGTCCAGCAAGGTGTAGCTGTAGCTCACGACGCCGGTGGTGGCGTTGAAGCCAGTAACGGTCAGGGTGTTGCCCAGAGCCGTGGTGATCGATTGAGGGAAACCGGCGGCCACACCGCCAGTGACGACGTTGATGCCACCGACGCTCAAGGTCTGCACGCCGTCCAGGGCCGTCACGGTGAAGGTGCCGTTTTGGGTCAAAGCAGGCGCATCGGGGCTGCTGCCGTCGCTGAGGTTTTTTTCCTGGACCGTCAGCTCACCGCCATCGATGTCGAGGCCGGTGATGATCACTGGGTCGTCGTTGTTATGGACTTGCAGCACCAGGTTGGCGGTGCTGGTATCGCCGTCGGCATCGGTCAATGTGTAGGTGAAGGTTTCGCTGCCATTGCCACCGCCGTGCAGGCCTTTGAAGTCCGCATCGGCGCTGTTGAGCGTGTAGGTGTAGGAGCCGTCGGCGTTGAGCACCAGGGTGCCGTAGGTGCCGGTGAACGTACCGGGCGTGATTGGGCCGGAGGCGACGTGGTCGGCGCCTTGGGTGTCGTTGGTCAGCACACTGCCGGTCAGGGTCAGGTTGGTCTCCGAGACGGTACCGTTGCTGTCGTCCACGGCTTTTGGCAGGTCGTCGACGATGTTCACGTCGAGGTTGCCGTTGGCGGTGGTGCCGTTGTCGTCGGTGACCACAACCGCAAACTGCTCACTGAGGCTGTTGGCGCCGTTGGCGTTTGGATGGGCTTCGTTGTCCAGCAAGGTGTAGCTGTAGCTCACGACGCCGGTGGTGGCGTTGTAGCCAGTAACGGTCAGCGTGTTACCCAACGCCGTGGTGATTGATTGAGGGAAACCGGCGGCCACACCGCCAGTGACGACGTTGATGCCACCGACGCTCAAGGTCTGCACGCCATCCAGCGCCGTCACGGTGAAGGTGCCGTTTTGGGTCAGCGCCGGCGCATCGGGGCTGCTGCCGTCGCTGAGGTTTTTTTCCTGGACCGTCAGCTCACC